>CALRLS020000499.1:0-4173 GCA_943368815.1 Cyanobium sp. NIES-981 | reverse complement strand
ATATGGGAGTCAGACGAATGGATGAGTTATTTATCAATAATTTGAGTTTTGAAGGAGTCTCGACCAGAAGCATAGATGAGAATTACCAGAATGTGACAGGAAAAAAACTGAGCCTAAGGAACAATGCCAATGAAATGCACCTCAGTTTTAAGGTCAATAATAAACTGATGAATGTGATTTTTCGTGCCTATGATGATGGCGTGGCTTTCAGATATGTGTTTCCTGAAACATCGGCTGATGAATATTATGTAACAGGCGAAAATACTACTTTTCAGCTACCAGCCGAAGGGAATGCCTGGGTGCAGGAATTTCCTAATTATCAGCCCGTATATGAGAAATTTTTCAGCAACGGCACAGCCCTGAACCAGACAATATGGTCGCATTCGGCATTTCCTGCCTTATTTAAAACTTCAAAATTCTGGATGCTTCTCACAGAGGCAGATTTACAGGATAATTTTTATGGTAGCCATTTAGATGCCTACTATGGTAATGGAACATTCAGAGTGTCTCCACCGGGTCAGGATGATGGTAATAATTTTGTGAATTTTGCCAAATCGAGCCTACCATGGGTAATGCCCTGGCGGGTAATTATGATAGGCAAAGAAAATAATACCATCGTAGAGTCAAACCTGGTAAGCCATTTAAGTGCACCTTCAACGATTACGGATACGTCATGGATTAAGCCGGGTTTAACTGCGTGGAGTTGGTGGTCTAACCTTTTTAGCCCAACTAATTTTGTTCAGTTGAGAGATTTTATAGACTTCACGGCTGCTTTTAAATTGCCCTACTTTTTAGTAGATGTCGACTGGAATAAAATGGGGAATGGTGGAAACATCGAGGACATAATTAATTACGCCGGTACAAAAAATGTAAAGATATGGCTCTGGTATAATTCAGGCGGGCCAAACAATCAGATTGACGCCCAGCCAAGAGACCTGATGCACATCAGGGAAACGAGAAGAAGCGAGTTTCAGCGAATCAGGAATCTGGGAGTAAAAGGAGTGAAGATAGATTTCTTTCAGAGCGATAAGCAGGAAGTAATCAGACATTATATAGATATACTAAAAGACGCTGCCGATTTTCAGTTAATGGTTAATTTTCATGGTAGCACAGTGCCTAAAGGCTGGGGGAGAACCTATCCTAACTTAGTGGCGATGGAAGCAGTAAAAGGGGCAGAGGCGTACATATTTGACGGAGATAATTTCCGCCCAAATGCCCCGGTTCATCATACCATACTTCCTTTTACTCGCAATGTTATCGGCTCAATGGATTATACTCCTGTTATAATTGGTGAAGGCCGTGGGGTGGTGCATTATACAACAGATGTGCACGAAATAGCGCTATTGAATACCTTCGAATCGGGCCAGACACATCTGGTAGACATGGCGCAGAGTTATTTGGGTCTGCCACTCATTGCGCAAAAAATGGTTCAGGAGTTTCCTACAACCTGGGACGAAACGCATCTGATAGATGGGTATCCGGGTACTCACGTGATAATGGCCAGGCGAAAAGGAGAGAACTGGTATATATCAGGCATCAATGGACTTAACTCCGAAAAGACAGTGAATTTCGATTTCTCTCTCATTGCTAATGGAGCATACACAAAACAATCTTTGAAAGATGGAAACACTCCGAGAGATATTGTTTCATCAGAAACTGATGCTGTTGTTCTGTCAAATTTCGCTATCAATGAAGTAATGAAACCCTATGGTGGTTTTTTAATAGTTTTAAAGAAGAAGACCTGTCAGCAAGCGTATGATATTGTTGATGAATCCAGCGATTTGATGGATTCATATAAGGCGTCTGATAAAATAACTTCTTCCGTAAAAATATTGCCTGGCAGAAACGTAAGCTATGATGCAGGGAAATCTATAGATTTAATAATAGGATTTGAAGTAAAACCCGGCGGTAATTTTACAGCCAAGATGGGAGGATGTATTGATTGAGTAATGGGTACTAATCATATTTTGTACTCTTTGTGTACTTTGTTACTAAATTTCTAATCTCTAAAATTTAATTCAAGGCCAATCGAACCATTTTCATTGAATGGGAGTCATAAATTTAATGCAAGCTAAAAAGCTCATTAACCGTTATACTTATAAATCAAAAATACTCTCGACTTCTATTCACACAACCAATTATGAAGAGACCGTTTTATTATCTCCTTTTTTTATTGTTCTTTTTCTCTCGACAGGGTTTTGCGCAGCCAACAGGTTTTGTTGACGAACAGATTTCAAATGAGTGGGGTGTTCCGGTGGGCCTGACCTTTGATAAGCAGGGAAGAATGTATGTATGGGAAAAAGCCGGGAAGGTTTTCATGGTCGAAAATGGTATAAAGAATCCGGTTCCTGTCATTGATATTAGCGAAGAAGTACTTGATTTCAATGACCATGGCTTGAATGGGCTAGCGCTAGACCCCGATTTCCTGAACAACGGCTATATTTACTTACTTTATGCGGTTAAGCGGCATCACGCATTATATTTTGGTACTCCGGCTTACGATTCAACCAATACCGATGGCTTTAAAACTACCATAGGGCGCATTACTCGCTATACCCTGAATAAAACAGCAGGTTTTAAAAGTACAGACCCAAACAGCAGGAAAGTACTTTTAGGTGAGAGTATTTCGACAGGTATCCCTATTCTGGTTGATAATCATGGTGTCGGCTCATTGGTTTTTGGTAAAGATGGTACTTTGCTTGTTACAACAGGCGATGCTGCTCTTGCCAGCGAACCACCCGGTGATGATACAAAGAATCCGTGGTTTCTGGAGGCCATAGCTACGGGTATTATCACCGCTGACCAGAATATCAACGCCTACCGAAGCCAGTCGCTTAGTTCGCTGAATGGTAAAATGTTAAGAATTGACCCTGTTACGGGTGATGGCATGCCATCCAATCATTTTTATGACCCGGCTAATTCCCGCTCTTCGCAGTCACGAATCTGGGCCTATGGCCTGCGTAATCCATTTCGTTTTACAATACAGCCCAATACAGGCAGTACTAATCCGGCTGACGGTAATCCGGGGACCATTTTCGTCGGTGACGTAGGTTGGAGCCATCGGGAGGAAATCAATATTATCACAAAGAGTGGGCAGAATTTCGGCTGGCCTACCTATGAAGGAATCAGCTATACCAATGAAGCTTATAATAATCCTGCTTACAAACCTGTCGATCCTGTACTGCCAGTTGTTGAATGGAGAGGCCCTCTGGCACAAGGCCTCGTCAATGGTGAAGTGTATGGTGTTGGCTCTACCCAATTCAAAGGCAATGCATTTACAGGTAACTCTTCTATAGGAGGGATTTTTTATACAATGAGTGCTTTTCCGGAAGCCTATAGAAACCTGTATTTTCAGGGAGATTATGAGGGCTGGGTAAAAGGATTTAGATTCGATGAGAAAAATAACCCGGTAGAGGTAATAGACTTTGCAGACAGGGTTAATCCTACCTGTTTTGCTTTGAATCCCATTGATGGCAGTATTTATTATGTGAGTTACCTATACCCTGATATTCATGAAATAAGAAGAATATCGTTTAATCCGAATGCTAATCTGAGGCCTGTCATTGTAGCAGAAGCATCACCTGCTTTCGGAACCGGACCTCTGACAGTCAATTTTACAGCCAGTAACTCAAGAGACCCTGAAAATGGACCGCTAAGCTTTTTCTGGGATTTTGGAGACAATACAAATTCAACACTTGCTAATCCTACGCATATCTATGTAGGAAGAGCAACACAGCTGACAACCGCTACCGACCCACAGATATATAAGGCTACTCTGAAAGTTACCGACAACGCAGGGAAGTCAGACACGAAAACTTTTATCATTTCTCTGAATAATACACCACCGAAGATTGCCAGTACAAGTATTGATAAAGTCTATTCATTCGATAATTCCAAAGATTTTACGGTGAATTTGTCAGCAGATGTAACAGATAAAGAGCAAAAGGATTTAAACTATCAATGGATAGTGGTGTTGCATCATGATGAGCACACCCATTTTGTGAGCAGTTTCAGGAAGCCCGAGGGACAAATAGTTTTAGGACAGGTACCATGCGATAGTCAGACTTACTTTTATAGGGTGAGTCTGGTAGTCAATGACGGGGTGGGCTTAAGCGCTACTTATGAGAAAGACATTAAGCCTCTTTGCGAAGGTGATTCAGTTCCTGACCCGGA
>CALRLS020000498.1:0-4177 GCA_943368815.1 Cyanobium sp. NIES-981 | reverse complement strand
ACCAATGGTGTAATCGAGGATGGTACAGACGGGAATAATTATAAAATAACTGTAGTAGGTAACCCGGATTTAAGTGCGGTAATGACGGTTATGATTGGGCTTCGCAATCCCAAATCTGATGACGAACAAGACCATACCTACACAGTATGGTTAGATGAATTGCGTGCCTATGGTTTTGACCAGACGTCCGGCGATGCTGCATTATTAGCTGCCAATATTAAACTGGCAGATATAGCTACAGTTGCTATTAATGCCAACTTAAAAACCTTTGGCTTTGGTGGCGTGCAGGATAAAATTTCAGAAAGAGCAAGAGAGACCGGTAAAGGCTTCGGAATAGCATCAAATGTTGAATTGGACAAGTTCTTCCCTGAAAACTGGGGACTGAAAATTCCGTTTTTTGTTAATTATGACCAGCAGACAATCACACCTCATTTCAATCCGTTAGACCCTGATATGCCGCTTGAAAACGCACTCAGCAATATTGACGACCCTATAAAACGGGAGGCTTACAGGCGAATGGTGATTGATAATAGTACCAGAAGAGGCTTTAACTTTTCGAATGTGAGGAAAGTAAAAACTAAAGAAGGTGCCCTGCCTCATTTCTATGATATTGAGAATTTCTCTTTCACTTATGCACAAAATAATGTCGGAAGAAGCAATATATTGATTGATGATTACTCGCTCAATCAATACAAAGGTGGTTTTACTTATCAATATCAACCTAAACAAATCAACTGGGAGCCATTCAAGAACAGCAAGAAACTTGACAGACCGCTCTTCTATTGGCTGAAAGATTTTAATTTGTCACCGCTTCCGTCAGTGATTGCATTCAGAACCGATTTCGATAAGAGTTTTGCCAAGACCTTATTAAGGAATTTTGATATAACAGCCCAAAATGATAATTCAACAAGCGCGGCGCCTTATTTCGAGAAGTACTTCCTGATGAACCGATTGTATGATTTGCAGTGGAATTTAACCAAGAGCATCCTGTTCAATTATACAGCCACGATGAATGCCATTATTGATGAACCTTACGGTGACGTTGATACAGAAGCAGAAAAACAACAATTGTTCAAAAGTCTGAAAAATTTAGGCCGTGCCAAGAATTACTATCAGGAAATGCGCTTCACCTATCGCCTGCCTTTAGATAAGTTTTTCCTTCTGGACTGGGTAACCGCCGATGCCAAATATAATAATAACTTCGGGTATCAGGCTATTGCATTGGATATCAAGGATGAGAACAATAATCTATTCGGAAATACCATCAGAAATGGCAGAGAAATAGGTGTAAGAGGAAAAGTTGACTTTGTAAAACTCTATAATAAAGTTAAGTTCCTGAAATCAGCTAATAGTCCTAATCCTGAAAGAAAGAGATTTACACGTAACCCGGGTGATGATGAAAATTTTGATGAAATACCACCAAGCAATGTAGCCAAGGCATTTACCCGTTTATTAATGGCGGTCAGGGGCATTGATTATGATTATTCGATTGTCGAGAATACGATTCTGCCAGGCTTTTTACCCTCACCTAAATTCTTCGGATTGAGCGAGGAAGCCGGACGTTCATTCCTTCCATTCGTTTTGGGTCGTCAATATACTTCGGAGAGGGATTTTAATAACTCGGAAAATTATGGCGGGAACTTTCAGGAAATTGCTGCTAACAAAGGCTGGTTATCTAAAACATCGGTTCAGACACAGCCATTTTTACAAAGCAAGCAACGTAAATTCAGTTATCGAACTACGATTGAGCCGTTTAAAGATTTCAGAATGCAGATTAGCGGTAATTTCAGCCGTGGAGACAGTTATCAGGAGTATTATATAGACTCTACCGGGAAAGGTGGTTACGGCAGTCGGAGCCCTGTCAGAAATGGAAATTTCAGTACGTCTTTCTGGTCTTTCAATACTTTTTTTGAAAAAATGAGCAATCAGGATGTAAGGAACAATTATCACTACGATGTATTTGAAAAAATGCGTGAATATCGCACCTATTATGCGACGAAATTTAACGAAAGTAGCACGGTAGGTAAATATGATGAAAACTCTCAGGATGTACTGGTTCCTGCTTTTATTGCAGCTTATAGCGGAAAGGGTGTTAAAAAACTAGACCTGACCAAATTCCCATTTGCAAGTGGTTTCAGATTCCCGATGCCTAACTGGCGTATTGATTATGGTGGACTGGCTAACCTTGAGCCATTTAAGAGAATATTCAGCTCTATTTCTATAAGTCATAGTTATACTTCCACTTATACTGTAGGAAACTTTACTTCTTCTCTGGATTATGGCGAAGCAGTGGTTAATTTTTTAATAATGAGTTATCCGTATGCAAATAATCAGACTATACCTAAGACAACGCCTGTTAAAGTACTACAACCAAATGGAGAGTATGCAGAGCAGGCATTGTATGTTCCGATATTTGTGATGAGTACTATTTCTTTGGAAGAGAAATTCCTGCCCTTTATAGGTATCCAGTTCACCACAAGAAGTAAGATTACAGGTAGATTTGATTATAACAGAGAACGCAGGGCAGCTTTGAATCTATCAAACGCACAGGTGGCTGAATTCAGCAGCGAAGATTATGTATTTAATTTCGGTTTCAAGAAAAGTGGTGTAAAACTACCATTGAGAGGACGGGACGGAAAAGTGATTACACTGAAAAATGATTTAAACTTCCAGTTTTCTTTTACGATTCGTGACGTAAAAGCCGTTCAGAGACGTTTGGATGGCGACCCACAACCTGTTCCGCCGGGTGGTTATAATATGCAATGGGGACCAAGAATTACCTATCAGGTAAACAAACGGGTATTACTGAATTTTTATGTAGACCATTCAACTACAAGGCCATTTGTAACCAACTTCAATTATCCGAGAAAGGTCACAATGGGCGGTATCAACGTAAGATTCAGTCTGTCAGATCAGTAGGAATCAAATTATTACGTATATTTCAGGGTTATTGCTTCATTGCAATAACCCTTTCTTTTTATACCCAATTTACCAGATGAAAATCATTATCATTGGCGCTACCACAGGGATTGGTAAGGCTTTAGCAGAATTATATATTTCGCAGGGCGATGAAGTAACAATTACCGGAAGAAGAACAAACCTGCTGGAAGACATACAAAGCTCTTATCCGGATAAGAAAGTAAACACGTGTCCGATTGACGTAGCTGATATTGACAATGCTCGCAAGATTATTCAGGATTTAGCTGATAAAAACGGAGGTTTTGACAAAGTAATAATCAATGCAGGGGTAGGTTTTGGCAAGGCCAGTTTTGAGGAAGAAATGAAAACGATAGATATAAATGTGAAGGGGTTTGTGGCGATAGCTCAATGGGCTTATACTTATTTTAAGAAGAAAGGCGGTGGGCATATCGTAGGCGTATCTTCTGTGGCAGCATTAAAGGGTAGCCCTTATGCACCTGAATACCATGCTTCAAAGGCTTTTATTTCAAGCTATATGGAAGGGCTACGACTCCGCTCTGCTAAAAATCACCACAATATTACCATTACCGATATTAGACCGGGCTTTGTGGATACACCAATGACGAAGCAAAACAAAGGAATGTTCTGGGTGGCGACTCCTGAAAAAGCTGCCAAACAGATAGCACAAGCCATTGAATCGAAAAAAAATGTGGCGTATATTACTAAAAGGTATTTTTTATTAGCAATTTTGATAAAATTATCTCCTGAATGGCTATATGCCAAAATATTCTGATATGAAAAACCCGGTTTTATTAGTCCTATGCCTTATTGTACTTAATTCGTGCATAAAAGACGAATCATTGGACACCTGTCGGCTGGAGAAGTTTGTGCAGGAAAACCCGATTAATAAAAGCTTTCATTACGATAATCTTACTTTAAAGGATGGCCGGATAGAGAAAATGTTCAGTTTCGACATCAATATCAATAAGGATACTCTCAATAAGCTGATTACCTTTTTTGAATATAATCAGAACGGGAAAGTAAAATCGGTAAGAGACGAATCAAATCCTAAAAGAATAAAAAGGTATGACGGAGATTTTGACAGTAAAGGAAATGTAATTAAAATCACACAAACCATAAATGGTGATATTGAAGACGAAATTTCTCTCGAATATGATAGTAAAAATCGCCTGATTACTATTGCCAGCAAATATTTGCTAGGTTTAAACAGAACTCTCGAATATGATAATAAAGGAAA
>CALRLS020000497.1:0-4190 GCA_943368815.1 Cyanobium sp. NIES-981 | reverse complement strand
TAGAATTTTTGTATGAGCAGTGCTCCGACCACATCACTGAAAAAATAGATAGTTCAGTGAAGTTCGGAGTTCGTCCTAAGATTTGTTTGATTTTCTCAAATTCTTCGGGCAATAAGCCAAGTTTTTTGGCAGTTTCGAAAGTTGGAAGTTGTTCGATTGTTTCCACAAAAAGAAGTATTCGTAAAATTTTCACAAATTTACGCTTTTTAAAGGGCTTCTGAAAGGAAAAAAAAACTAAAAATTATTCGACAAGGGGTTGACATTAATTAATGAAAGCCGTATCTTTGCAAAACGTTAGAGAAACACAGAGAGATGGCAGAGTGGTCGATTGCGGCGGTCTTGAAAACCGTTGACTGTTAAAGGTCCGGGGGTTCGAATCCCTCTCTCTCTGCAAAAGCCGAATCATATGATTCGGCTTTTTTGTTGTATATTGTATTATGGTTTTATCACACACATTTAAAAATTAAAGCTATGTGGAAAGAAGAGAATAATAAGTTGAGCCGAACTTTCAAGTTTGAAGATTTTTCTGAGGCTTTTGCCTTTATGACGCGAGTGGCTTTGCTGGCAGAAACACAGGGACATCATCCAGATTGGTCAAATACATGGAATAAAGTCAAAATTGACCTATCTACTCATGATGCCGGTAATGTTGTCACGGATAAGGATAGAAATCTGGCGAAAGCTATCGATAATTTACTTAAATAAGCGCGTTTTTAGGGAATCTTTATGTTTTTATAAAGTATTGATAATCAGATATTTATGGAGGGGAGCTTATTTTGAAAGTGTACATAATCCCGTAAAAGAAGATTTTTTTGTCCGAAACTCTGCAAAAAAGCCCTTTATGAATCTGATTATTATGGCTGAGAATTGAATATTTTACGCCTATGTGATACATTGTCCAGTATATTTAATTCTCAGCCATAATAAAACCCATACAATAGTATAAAAAAATCTGAAAAGCTTATATAAAACTACCTTTTAACCTAAACTAAAAACCTCCCGATGTCTGACCAATTTAAAAAAGCCATTAGTCTTTATAGTTTAACGATGATTGCTATTGGCTCAAGTATTGGGTCAGGTATTTTTAAAGCTCCATCAGAGATAGCTGGTTATTTGCCTTCTGAAGGTCTCATGCTTTTGGTTTGGGTGGTTGGCGCCATCATTGCTATTTGTGGTGCATTAACTTTTGCCAGTATATCCGCTAAATTCTCTAAAGTAGGAGGCTTTTATGTATTCATCAAAGAGGCATTTGGCGAATTGCCGGCATTTCTATATGGTTGGTCAATGCTTTGGATTATTAATACTGGCTCATTAGCTGCATTAAGTCTGGTTTTTACCTCATATTTACGTGTTTTTGTTGAAATTTCAGACAACACTCAGCTGATTATAGCAATTCTAACGATTGTTGTTCTGACAATTATGAATATTGTAGGAGTAAAGCTCGGGAGTATTTTTGCCAGTATATTTACAAGTGCCAAACTCCTCGGGATTTTTATAGTAGTAGTAATTGGAATTATTTTTGGCATAAACGGTAATATGCATCTGACAAACTTTAATTTCCTTGAAAACGCGAATAATTTATCCTTAATATCTGCTTTTGGCCTTGCCTTAATAGGTGTTTCTTTTTCTTATGGCGGATACCAACACGCAACATTCGTTGCCGGGGAAGTTAAAGATGCTGCAAGGATAGTTCCTAAAGCAATGATTATAGGAATATCAGTAGTATGTATAGCTTATCTGACAATTAATATTGCCTATTTAAGATTATTGCCAATTAGTTCTATTGCTGCTTCAGGTAGTGTTGCCTCAGATGCTATTAGTGTTGTATGGGCCGCAGGAGGTAAATTTATATCTTTTTTAATAATATTATCAGTATTAGGTACAATTGGTATCTATATTCTGACTGCACCACGTATTTATTTTGCCATGGCAGATGATAAATTGTTCTTCAAAAAATTTGCAGAGATACACCCAAAGTTCAAAACACCCTTCTGGGCTATTATTTTCCAGTCTTTATGGACCATTTTCTTATTGATTTTCTGGAAAACATTCTCAAATCTGATTACTTACGTAGTTTTTGTAGATACTGCCTTTTTTTTACTGACTGCATTAGCTTATTTTTGGTTGATAAAGGATAGAACGCGTACAGGAAGTATAGGAGCCATTGTCTTCATGGCTATGTGCGCTTTTATCGTTGGTAATACTTTAATTGAAAAACCTCAACAGGCAGGAGCCGGATTACTTTTTTTAGGAATCGGCTGTGTTGCTTATCTATTTTTCAAGAAAAATCGTAATAATCGTTAATTCTACACTTTTTATTCGGCAAAACGGGAAATATTCTACCTTATGAACGACTCTTTTATTATTAATCAGCTTGCAGAAAACCGCGAGCAGTATTTTCATGCAGTTGCTCCACCAATTATCCAGACCAGTAATTTTGCCTACCCTACTGTAGATGAATTTACATATGCAATAACACATGAAAAGGAGGAGCATATTTATACCCGAGGGAATAACCCGACAGTAAACATGCTATGCCAGAAAATGGCTGCCTTAGAAGGTTCAGAAGATTGTTTAATGGTTGGTAGTGGTGCTGCAGCCATTACAAATGCCATTATGTCTCAGCTAAGTATGGGTGACCATATTGTTTCTGTCAAAAACGTTTATACCTGGGCAACGCGTTTGATGACCAATACGCTTCCACGCTTTGGTGTGACAACTACTTTTATAGATGGAACGGACATTAACAACTTCGTTAATGCTATTACAGAGAAGACACGCATAATTTATCTGGAATCACCGATCTCCTGGACATTTGAAATTCAGGATTTGGAAAAAATAGCAGAATTGGCAAGAAAAAGGGGGATTACGACAATTATAGACAATAGCTATTGCACGGCTCTTTGTCAGAAACCTATTGAATATGGTATAGACATAGTAATATATTCTGCCACAAAATATTATAATGGGCATAGTGATGTAGTAGCAGGCGCTATTTGTGGTACAAAAAAAATGATAACCCAAATATTCTATAATGAATATATGACGTTTGGGAATATACTTTCACCACAAAATGCCTGGCTTATGTTACGCAGTCTCCGTACTTTACCAATCAGGCTTAAGCAATCGTCAGAAAGCACACAAAAAATACTAGACTTTCTGAGGAAATCTCCGAAAATTGATAAAATATGGTATCCTTTTGAAGAAACTAATCCTCAAATTGACCTTGTAAAGAAGCAAATGAAAATGCCAATGGGTATGTTTATTGTTTCACTTAAGAATAAAAATGTACCCACAATCAAAAAATTCTGTGAATCTCTACAGAGCTTTCTTATTGCGGTTTCCTGGGGAGGGCATGAATCTTTAATAATGCCTAAATGTGCATTTGTTAGTGATACAGACCCACAAGCAAGTATGATCCGATTCTACATCGGACTAGAGGAGGCAGACTTTATTATTGAAGACCTGGAGAAAAACCTCTTTTTTCTATAAAATTGGGATTCATCTCATTGTCCGGAAAGCAAAGCAATGTCATCAAATACACTTTTTGTGTATTCTAAGCAACGTAAATCTGTATTAAACAGGTGTATTACCAGGCGTAAACTGAACGAGGACGAGATTGTAAGCGAGCCAAATAACCCTTTGGTGCATATAATTCTTTTTCTTCATTCATACGGGTCATTAATAGACCACCGAAAGCGAGTGATGCGATAGTAAGTAGTAACATAGTTTTAAGCACGTTTAATGTTTACAATTTTCTATAATTCATTGCAATTAAGCAATAACTAAAATAACTATTTGTCAATAATTGGATTTTTTTATCCTAAAATATGACAGTTTCAAGGTAATCTTAGTTAAAAAAAAGCACAAACATTCAAAAATTGTATTGAAATTAGGAATTTAAGCTGATATACAGACTTTTGAATTTAAAATCGGTAACCTTAAAATTAATACGAATAAACGTTACGGGGACGGGCTTGTAAGCTCGTCATGTAACCTTTAGGAGCATAAAGCTCACTCGTTGCACGTAATTTGGTCATCATCAGACCACCTACGGCAAAGGCAAGGGCGGCTAATAACATGGCTTATAAGGTTTATTGTTTGTCCAAAAGTATATATTTAATTTTAATCTGTCAAGTATTTTCAGAAATTTTTGAAAATAATATATCAAATAATTGCCACTTTTTTAT
>CALRLS020000496.1:0-4207 GCA_943368815.1 Cyanobium sp. NIES-981 | reverse complement strand
GGAGGATTATGCCGGACAGATTTTTACCAAAACCCAATTACTCACCGAGTTTTATCAGCATCATTTACCCTTTGATTTAACCGGAGCACAGAAAAAAGTAATCCGTGAAATTTTTGAGGATTTGCGTTCAGGCAAACAAATGAACCGATTATTGCAGGGTGATGTAGGGAGTGGTAAAACCATTGTGGCTTTTATTACAATGTTGCTGGCCATTGACAATAACGCTCAGGCTTGCTTAATGGCTCCTACCGAGATTTTATCCGACCAGCACTATACGAACCTCAAACGTTTTGCAGATTTAATAGGTATCAAAATTGCCGAACTAACAGGTTCTGTCGGAAAAAAGGCTCGTAGAGCCATAGATGCAGGTCTGCTGGATGGCAGCATCAATATTCTGGTAGGTACACATGCCTTACTCGAAGACCACGTACAGTTCAAGAATTTAGGCTTATGCATCATTGATGAGCAACACCGCTTCGGAGTAGCGCAAAGAGCCAAATTATGGGAGAAAAACCAGCATTTCAGACCGCATATTCTGGTTATGACTGCCACGCCTATCCCCCGTACGCTGGCTATGACCCTTTATGGAGACCTGGATGTATCTGTGATTGATGAATTACCGGCAGGTCGTAAACCCATCAAGACTATTCACCGTTATGATGCTGACCGCCTCCGGGTATTCGAGTTCCTCCGTAGCGAAATCATCAAAGGCCGTCAGGTATATATCGTTTACCCTTTGATTGAAGAATCAGAAACGCTTTCGTTCAAAAACCTGATGGATGGCTATGAGAGCATTGCCCGGGCTTTCCCTGAATATGCCATGAGCATTGTGCACGGCAAAATGGGCTGGAAAGACAAAGACTATGAAATGCAGCGTTTCAAAAATAAAGAAACGCAGATATTAGTCGCCACAACCGTAATAGAAGTAGGTGTAGATGTGCCGAATGCCTCAGTAATGGTCATTGAAAGTGCTAATAGATTCGGGCTATCACAATTGCACCAGCTGCGGGGTCGTGTAGGACGGGGGGCGGAACAATCGTATTGTATTCTGATGACTGAATATAAGATTGGCAAAGAAACACGCACACGTATTGAAACCATGGTAAGAACCAATAATGGTTTTGAGATTTCAGAGGTTGACTTATCCCTGCGAGGGCCGGGTGATATGGCCGGAACCCAACAAAGTGGCATGTTGGATTTGAAAGTAGCTGATTTGGCCAAAGACGGCGAAATACTGAAATATGCCCGTGAAGCCGTTTTAGAAATATTAGATAATGACCCCGACATACAAAGCCCGGAAAATGCGCCTATAAGACACCATATACAAAACTTGCGTAACGACGAAACTAACTGGAGCAGGATTAGTTAGTCTGGATTAATCAACCGCAGAATCATAATTTAATAGGCTTAATGAAATATTTAAGCGCTTATTTTTGTTAGCTAAGCAAGAAGAAACCTGAATACTAAAAATCTACTGTTTTTTATAGTACTCGTAATACAATGAAATAAAGATTTTATCTCCTATTTTTGATAAAAAAGTGTTTTCCATGTCTCTTTCACAATTATTTAAGATAGTTAAAAAGAATTTTCAGGAACAGGTACCATTAAATCCGGTCACTAGCCCTGCCAATTCCTATACGCCCGAAGTAGCCGGAAAAATGTTAGAAATGCTGAACAGACATGTGCCTGCTCATGCCGTGGAGTATTGCTTTGCTTTATGGAAAGAACAGCCTTTCTCGTTTAAAATTTCACGCTCTCGCAGTACCTGCTTTGGTAATTATGTTTTTCGTGACGGTCACCATAAAATTACGGTAAATAACGACCTGAGTACCTATGCCTTTGTGATAACCTATATTCATGAAATTGCCCACCAGAGAGCCTGGCTAGGTAAATCACGCCGGAAAATAGAACCCCATGGCAAAGAATGGAAAAAAAATTTCCAGGTGCTTATGTCACCAATCATGAATCCGAACGTTTTTCCTGAAACAATCCTGGTTCCGCTCACGCATTATATGGCTAATCCTGCTGCCTCGTCAGTGAGTTATGCACCATTGGCAAGGGCTTTACAAGGTTTTGATCTGGTAGAACAAAATGGACTTCTATTATCGGAAGTAGCAGATAATCAATGGTTTACGTTTAGAAACACCGTATTCCAAAGATTGGAGAAACGCCGTACACGTGTATTGTGTATGGAGCGAAGCAGTAAACGAAGATATACTATTTTAGCTACCGCAAGAGTTGATTTAGTTGAAGTATAACAAATGAATGAATTTTTACTACACACATAAAACAGTTTCTTTCAATCTGTCCGACTCTCTGAGACGGACCAGATGGCTTTTTATTGGCTTAATCATTCTGCTTTATACACATTCCGTTCATGCACAGTCTTCGGTGTTAAGTACAGGTATATGGTATAAAATCGCAACTACACAAACGGGCGTTCACAAAATAAATGCTGCTTTTCTGAAAAAGGCAGGCATAGATATTAGTAAAATTAATCCACAGAATATCCGCTTATATGGCAATGGTGGAGCATTATTACCCCAAGCCAACAATCAGACCCGCCCGAATGATTTAATAGAAAATGCGATTGAGGTAATCGGTGAAAATGACGGCAGGTTTGATGACAATGACTACCTGGTTTTCTATGCCGAAAGCCCGCATACAGTATGGTTTGATGTCACTGCTCAACGTTTCAGGCATCAGAACAATTATTATTCAGATTCAACCTTTTATTTCCTGACTATTGCAGATACTAAAGGCTTACGTATAAAGAATTGTGCTACTATACAATCTTCTCAAATAGTCAGCACTTTTGATGATTTCAGGTTTCATGAACTCGACCAGAGAAACCTGATAAGTTCGGGGGCAAAGGAATTAAGCGGCTCGGGTCGGGAATGGTATGGAGAGGCTTTCGGTATTAATACAGAATTATCCTTCGAACAGACCATTGATGGGCTTGTACCTAATTCAGTCATAAAAATCAGTTCTGCTGCGGTAGGAACTGCCTATGTTTCAACGCAACTTAACCTCAAACTCAATAATGCCAGTATAGGCAGCCATATATTTGAGCCTGTCCGAGCAGGGCAATATGATGCCAAGGGTATTTACGATTTGAAAGGCATAGAAAATACGGCCACTTTTAATTCAGCCATTCTGAGTGGAAATACCGTTAAACTTACGTATACTCATAACAAAGGTAGTCAGTCGTCAGCCACAGCCTACCTGAATTACTTTGAGATACAATCAAAACGGACATTACAGTTCTACGAATCTCAGACGCTTGTGAGGTCAATAGAAAGCCTCAATAATACAAACACACAATTTAAGGTAGCACAGGCCACTGCTCAATCAAAAATCTGGGATATTACTAATGCGCTAATACCGGAAAACATCCCCTATACCCTCAACGGTTCAGAAGCCGGATTTGGAATATTAACTCAGGGAAACTTAAAAACCTTTGTTTTATTTACAGATAAAAATCTCTTAGAACCAAACACTATTGAGAAAATAGCCAATCAGAATTTACACACAGCAGAAGTGCCGGATTTATTGATTGTTACCTTAGCCCAATGGAAGACTCAGGCAGAAAGGCTGGCAGCGTTCAGAAAAAGCAATGATGGTCTATCGGTGCTCGTAGTTACTGTCAATGAGGTTTATAATGAATTTGCGTCCGGCAAGCCTGATATTAGTGCCATCCGTGATTTTGCCCGTTTTTTATGGCAGAAAAACTCCGCAAAATTAAAATACCTGCTCTTATTTGGCGATGCTACTTACGATTATAAAAACAATCATGCGTTTTCGTTTGTCAATCCTCATACCTACATTCCGACTTACGAAAGCCGTGAATCGTTGAATCCGATTTTCAGTTTTTCGTCTGATGATTATTTTGGTTTTCTCGAGCCTCATGAAGGAGAATGGGTAGAAAACAATCAGGGCAATCATACACTTGACATCAGCATTGGCAGGCTTCCGGTTAAATCGGTTGAAGAAGCCAAAAATGTAGTGGATAAACTCGTTTATTATGCTCAGAATGCTAAAACGATAGGCCGATGGCGTGGAAAAATAAGTTTTGTGGCAGATGATGGAGACGGAAATATTCATCAGGAAGATGCTGACAGAATTGCCAGCCTGATTGAATCACAGGACGAAAACCTGGCTATCAACAAAATTTACGTAGATAATTTCAAGCAGATTTCAACCTCTT
>CALRLS020000495.1:0-4212 GCA_943368815.1 Cyanobium sp. NIES-981 | reverse complement strand
AAAAACTATGCAAAACAACCCACTATTTTGGTAACAAAAAAAAATATTTAAAAATTTAAAAAACTAAAGTTACAAAAGCCGGGTCGACTGATATTAATGGTCAGAGTTTATGCTAACTAAATCTACACAAAGCATAGCTTTAATTTTTTAAAATACACTTATAATGTGTTCTAAAAAATTATTTTTAAATAAGTGGTTACAAAATGCCACCTTGAAGATATTAATGCATACAGTTTGACTCTATAGCCATAAAACAAAACCCCTCACCCAAAATTTTACTAGGGTTAGGGTTAATTAGTTCAAGATTCCCCCTGATTTTTGAAAGAAAATAGGGGGATATTGACTTTGTTCAAAGTTATGCGTAAAAAAAATGTCAACAAAATTTTCCTTACAACAAAAATTGAAGATATTTGTTATTTACCGAAGTTTTTGCCAAAGTCTATACTATAAAATCAATAACGTTGTAATGAAAAATTTTTTCTCTACTTTATTCTTACTGTTGACTCTTACAATTGGCGCTTACTCTCAGTCAACTACTATTACTGCTGGCCAGACTGCAAACATCCAGTTACCTGTATTAAAAAATGAGGATTTATCAACTATTGTTTCGCCTCAGGTTGGCATGATGGTTTTCGACCAGACGTTTAATGTAGTAAGAGTCTATAACGGAACTACCTGGACCTGCATTGGTTGCAACGAACAGGTTTATTCAAGTGTTCAGCTGGCAAGCGTTGAGTCTTTTACGCTTGGAAATTCAAAAGTTGGGGTTAATACAGTTTATACTGCCAGTAATGTAGGTTTATTTAAAGTGAGTGATAACGGAATCGGTAATGTAAAACCTGTATTAAGTAATAGTGGAACCCAGCCAAACGGATTCCTGATGGATAATCAGGATGTGATAGTTTTTGAATCGTCTCTTCCATGGCAATTGCAGATTCTGTCACAATACGATTTATTAAATATTATTAACCGGTGCCAATGGGTAAATCCGTTTACGTATAGCCAGCCTGTTGATGTTATTACCAATGGTGATGATACAAACCTTACTTATACCGTTAGAGAGTCGGGCAGTTTTGAAAGAAGAGAGGGGAATATCTTTGGTATGAGAGCATATAAGTTTAGAAATAAGGTGTTTACAGAAAAATACGCACCATTTGTGAACTTCTTTGATAAATTAATTACTGCCAATACTGCAATTAACTTATACACAGCAATGGGTATTAGTCCACAGGCTTATAATATTATCAGTAGTTCGCCATGGTTTGCCATAAATGATGGTATCCTGACATTCCCTAGAGGGCAGAATAAGCCACAGAGTAATTACGGGCTGATTTATTTTATAGCTAAGTCTAATAATCTGCCGAGTTTTCGTATGAGAATTTTCACACATCGCCCAAGCCAGACTAGCATTGACCAGTATTTTGATAATAATGGGAATGTTCGTAACCGCACCGACTATCTGGATAAGTATTATTTTAACACCATGAATACTGATATGCCTGCTGCATTGAATTTCTCAACAAAGAGTCCTAATCTAAAGGTAGCTGGTGGTGATCCGCCACCTAGAAAAGAAGTACCCCCACCAACAGCGGGTACGGAAGATGGCTTTAATTAAGGATTTAAGGGTATTTAGTCATAAAGCTAATGTTTTAATATGAGAAAATATCTTCTTATAACTGTTTTTGCTGTATGCGTGTTGAATGTGTGGGGTCAGTCGAAAGACACGACATTGCGGGTTCAACGGGTAATAGATGAGGTGTATATGAACCTGAATAACCGGACGATTACCCCTGAACAAGCCTTAGGAAAATATAAAAGTCTTCAGAAACAACTTTTAATTCAGAAAGATTTTGAAAACTATGTCAGACTCGTCCTTATAACGGCAGTAGATATCTATGTTCCAAACGAAGACTATGAAAATGCAGCAAAGATTCTGGAAGAAGGCTTAGCCGCATTGAAATACCTGAATGGTGAGAAAAAAGATTTGCTTTTCTTCAAATTAAATGCTGAGTTAGCAGAGTATTACCGACGAATACCCAGCAAGTTGAATTTAGCAGAAAAGCATTTCAAAAAAGGCTATGATTTCCTCTTACAGCATAAAAATCTCCAAAAGAAATTATCTGCCTTTGTTATTACGTTCCTGAGTAATTATGGACGCCTGATTGATGATTTGGGTGATACCGAGCAGAGTTTCTATTATTTTCAACAAGCCAGGCAAATTGCCAAACAAGAGAAAATTACGCTTAACCAATATGCTGTTTTGAGTAATATGGCTAAGTATTACAGAGAAAAAAAGCAATATGAAAATGCGTTAGGCTTATTGCAAGAAGCATTGCCCCTTGCGGAAAGCGATGATAGAACCGCTATTATATATTTGTCGATAGGTCGTTGCTATAAACAGATGAAACAGCCGGTAGATGCATTGAAATCATTTGCAGAAGCAGAGAAATATTTTAAGAAATCAACAGAAAAACAACCCCGATTATGGATAAATATTCAGACAAACAGAGCTGAGTCTTATTTTCTTCTGAATGATCTGGCTAAGGCTGAAGCTACTTACATAAATGCGCTGAAAGACTTCACTCATACTTTTCATCATTCTTATGGTGTTCAGGTAGCTAAAATTGAAAACGGATTAAGTGAGATTTATGAGAAAAGAGGTAATTTTAAAGAAGCCCTTATACATAGCCAGAAAGCTATGATAGCCGCTGATACATCTTACACACAGTTAAGTGTACGGTCTAATCCTACTTTTGAAGCCGTAAATGCACCACAGGAATTATTTATTGCTTTGAACCAAAAGGCCGACTTATTATCAAGTTCAGACCCTGCTCTATCGGCAGATACGTATATTACCGCCATTAAATTTGCGACACATCTGCGCAAGACTTTTGATATGCCGGAGTCGAAGCTTTTTTATAGCGAAAAGGTTTATCCGGTTTATGAAAAGGCAATGTCGAAAATATTTGAACAATGGAAGGCTACACAATCACACGATTGGGCAGAGAAGTTTTTTTACGCCATGGAAGCATGCAAATCGGCGACTTTGTGGGATGCAGTAAAAGAACAAAAGATACGTCCGAAAGTACTGAATGAGGATTTGCTTGACCAGGAAGCAACTTTACGCCAGAAGATTGTTAAACTACAAATCAGGCTATTAGAAGCAGGAAACGAAAAGACATTATCTGATTTATCAGAAGCCAAGATTCAACTAAGTCATCTGACGAAAAAAATTGAGCAGGAGTCAAAAAATTACTATAAACTTAAGTACGATAATCACCTGATTTCCCTGAAGGAAACCCAGCAGAAAATAGGTGCTAACACCGCTTTTATCAGTTATTTCTTAGGCGAAAATGTATTGTATTATCTGATAGCAGACAAAGAATCGTATAATATTATAAAAAAAGAGAGTGCATCCGGCATTAATAATCTGGTGTTGGCGCTATATGCTAAAGTGAATACACCACCGAGTATTGATGCCTATAAAGGACACGATTTAGCGAAACAAACCTATGATATATTGCTGGCACCAATTGAAGGAATGCTGAAAAAATCTCATAAACTGATTATTGCCCGTCATGATATTCTAGGCTTCCTGCCTTTTGAGATATTAGAGAAAAAAGGAAAGTCGGATTATCTTTTGTTTGATTATACTATTTCATATGCCAATTCGGCCTCATTGCAGTTTGATTACGATAGTACCAAACCTCAGAATGATATTATTGCTTATGCGCCATTCAGCAATGGAAAGCAATCTGGTATTTTCAGAGATAAGGGTTTCAAGACTTTGCCGGCGTCTATCAACGAAATGGGAGAGATTAACGGTCAGATTTTTCAGGATAATAAAGCAACCAAACTCAATTTTCAGGAAACCTACCGTAACAAAGGGATCATTCACTTTGCTACTCATGCACAGGTAAATGATGCCGAACCTTTAAAATCGTTTATTGCTTTGTATCCGGAGGGAAAAGATTTTAAATTATATACACCGGAGCTATATAATCTTTCTTTAGAAAATACCCAACTGGTAGTGTTGAGCGCTTGCGAAACAGGCAAAGGACAAATCAGAAAAGGAGAGGGAATTATCAGTCTAGCCAGAGCATTTCAGTTTGCAGGTTGTCCGTCGGTAATTACCACCTTATGGAATGCGCATGATGAAAGTATTGCCAAATTATCAGAGAAATTTTATTATTATCTCAAAAAAGGATATCC
>CALRLS020000494.1:0-4214 GCA_943368815.1 Cyanobium sp. NIES-981 | reverse complement strand
ATTTTTCTCTTATAACGGTTCCCATATCGCTCCCCCTTGCTACACTTCTGGCTTCTTTGATGTGCTTTGGTAATTTAGGAGAACATTCCGAATTAACTGCTATTAAGGCATCCGGCATTCCGATTTCAAGAGTACTTTTACCTACTTTGATTTTTGCTTTTGGCATAAGCATTTTTTCCTACTGGTTTAATAATAAAGTTAGTCCCTGGGCAAACCTGAAAGGGTATAGTTTATTATATGATGTAAAAACAACCAAGGTTACATTGAATATCAAAGAAGGAATTTTTTATGGTGAGCTACCCGGTTATAAAATTAAAGTATTGAAAAAATATCCTGATGGTAAAACGCTAAAAGGTGTTACAATATATAATCATACTACTAACGAAGGCAATATAAATGTCACCCTGGCAGATTCTGGAAAAATGTATACCATGCTTGATAATGCCTATCTGGTATTCGAGCTATACAATGGCATCAATTATATGGATTATAAGAATACGTCAGGCGGGAATTATAACGAAACTCAATTTGTAAAAAATTCTTTTAAAAAGAACCGACTGGTTTTTGCATTGGAATCATTTGGTATGAAAAGAACTGATGAGTCTCAATTCAAATACCATGAATACATGAAAGATGTTTCGGCGCTTTCGCGTCAGGTAGATTCCATTCATAAGGAAATCGCACTTTCACAAAAAGTACAAATCGGCTCAATGGACCAATTCTATAACCACCATTTAAAAAGGATTATTAAAGATACATTAAACAAGCGGGTTATATTACCAGGCAAGTGGGTAGATGTAAGAATGAAACCATTACATGAAGAATCGAAAATAATGGAATCCTTCGAAACTGCGTTCACTCAGGCCAAGAGCGTGCAAGACCATTACAAGACAGCCTCAGAAATACTAAAAAATAAATTAAAGGATGCAAACAGATCGGATGTGGAGCGTTGGCATAAATTTACGATGGCATTTGCATGTTTTGTTATGTTTTTAATTGGCTCCTCTCTCGGCTCTATAATAAAAAAAGGAGGATTCGGAATGCCCGTTTTACTTTCCATAACTTTCTTTATTCTGATGTATGTCTTAATGCAATTAGGAGATAAATATGCTAAAGAAGGAATATGGTATGTGATTCTGGGTGTCTGGATGCCCGATACAGTTTTACTTGGCTTTGGTTTATACTTCTTATACAAAGCCACCAACGATGCCCGCCTGTTCGATAGCGATATTTACGATGTCTATTTCGATAAACTCAAAACCTACTGGAAAACGAAAATCATGAAAAAGAAGACCTTACAAACCACAGGTATTGTATAAGGTTGATTAATCCTCTGAGCTAGTGCAAAGGATTTATTTCCAGTTGGGTACCTACATTGATATTTTTATCGATTAATTCAATAATCCTGTTAAAATCATTTTCATTTTCGGCATAGTCTAAATTATTGACATCAACAATCAGTAATTTCCCATGCGTATAAAGATTTACAAAGTCTTCATACAAGGCATTTAGCTTGATTAAATAATCAGGGTCAATATTTCTTTCAAAATCACGGTTTCGCTTACTTATCTGTCTCTGTAATTTTGGTATATCCGCCCGAAGATAAATCATGAGGTCCGGATGAGTGATGGCTTGCGTAATAGTATTGAACATACTTCTGTATGTCTCATAATCAATTTCATTGAATTTACCGGATTCATATAAATTACGGGCAAAAATATAGGCATCTTCATAAATAGAGCGATCCTGAATGATTGTTTTATCTTCCGATAATTTCTTGATTTTCAGCACCTGCTCAAAACGACTATTCAGGAAATAAATCTGCAAATGAAAAGCCCATTTTTCCATGTCATCATAGAATGGTGGCAAATAAGGATTCCCTTCTACGGCTTCATACAATACTTCCCATCCATAATGCTCAGCTAGTTTTGTGGCTAATGTAGTTTTTCCCGCACCTATATTCCCTGTAATCGCAATGTGCATTTAACAATAATTTATTTGGTAGATATTTTCTCAAAATAAACGCTAAAATGATTAAAATCATAGAACATCAAAAATAACTTTCGTAATTTTGCACCATTCAAATCAAGTCTGCGCCTTGAAATATTGAATTATTATTATGAAGACACAAGAAATAACAACAGAAAACAAAACAAACAAATCAGAATCAGGAGAAAAGGGTAAGTATTCAGTATTACTCTATTATATATACTCACCAATAAATAATATAGTTGAGTATAGGGATATTCATCATCAGTTTTGTATTGATAACAATTTATTGGGTCGTATCATCATCGCTCCCGAAGGACTTAACGGTACGGTTTCAGGTTCTATCGAAGATTGTGAAAAATACATGAACTGGATAAAATCTGACCCACGCTTTTCAACAGTGGATTTCAAAGTTGAAAACCATCCTTCTCATGCTTTCACAAAATTATATGTGCGGATTAAAAAGGAGATAGTTCATTCTGAATTACCTGTTAATCCATTGGAGCAAACCGGAAAGCATCTCGAACCAAAAGAATTTAAAGAGATTCTTAAAAATGACCCGAATGTAGTGCTGGTTGATATGCGCTCAAATTATGAGCACTCAGTCGGTAAATTCAAAGGTGCCATAACTTTCGACATGGAGAATCTACGTGAATTACCCGACCATGTAAAAGAAATTGAGCACCTGAAAGATAAAAAAATTGTAACCTATTGCACTGGAGGAATTAAATGTGAAAAAGCCAGCGCTTATTTACTTTCACAAGGGTTTAATGATGTTTATCAGTTACATGGGGGTATTATCAAATACGGTCTTGAAGAAGGCGGAGAAAATTTTGACGGCAAATGCTATGTTTTTGATAATCGTCTGACAACCGAAGTGAATAAGGTAAATCCGAAAATAATTTCTAAATGCCATGTTTGCGGTACCACCTGTGATAGAATGGTGAATTGTGCAAATCCGGATTGTAATGAGCATGTACCTATCTGTGAAAAATGTGGTGCGGAATTAGAGGGAGCCTGCTCATTGGCCTGTAAAGAAAATCCAAGAAAACGTTTCTATGATGGAACCGGTTATTATGCCAAAACAACCGAGGGTTATAAACCTGAAATAGCGCTAAGAACCAGAAAAAACACTAAAGTTTTACATATTGTTGAAGATTTAGGGCTGTAATGCCTATAATCTTTTATTCTTTACCTCAAATCAATTCTTCTTTTAGATTGATTTGAGGTATTTTTGTATTTCTGATAACCTGATACGTAGCTTATATAATGAATCCGAAGTTTTTTCCTCATCAATCTGATTTTCGTCAATGGCTAGAAGAAAATCATGACAAAGCAAAAGAATTAATAGTAGGCTATTATAAAGTTGGCTCAGGAAAACCCAGTATTACATGGTCTCAATCTGTGGATGAAGCTTTATGTTTTGGTTGGATTGATGGTATCAGGAAATCAGTAGATAATGAAAGTTACTGCATCCGCTTTACTCCCCGGAAACCTACGAGCATCTGGAGTGATGTAAATCTCAAAAAAATGGAAGAAATGATTCCTAAAGGATTGGTGAAAGAGCCCGGGCTAGTTGCTTACGAAAAACGAAAGGATAATAAATCCGGAATTTATGGCCATGAGCAATCGCAGGCTGAATTTTCTAGCTTAATTATCAATAAATTCACAGAAAATGCCCAAGCATGGGAATTCTTCCAGAAACAGGCTCCGTTTTATCGTAAAATCATCACCAATTGGGTTAACAGTGCTAAACAAGAAGCTACCAGAATCACCAGATTAGAAAAATTAATAAAAGCCAGTGAAGAAGGTATACGATTATTATAGTCTTTTACGCATCACATAATCATTCATAAAATATTCACCGATTGGGATGTCTTCTTCACCAATGATTTCAAAGCCCATTCTTTCATAGAAAACTTTGGCTTTATTATATCTGTTGACATTCAGATCGAGCCACTCCGCTCCTATTTCCTTTAGCTGTTTCTCAACCTCCTGCAAAAGTTTTTTTCCTAATCCTGCCCCTTGCAAATCCGGGTTCAGGTAAAGTTTATTTAGCTTATAAATTTTCTTTGCCTGGTCTTTTAATGAATAAGAAGCAAAAGCAACCGGGACATTTGCGTTTTCAGCCTCCGAGATAAATTGTAAAACAAATACCTGTCCTGCATTCAATTGTTCTTCTAATCCTTCGGGACTATAAATTAAATCGAACATGTATTGGGGTT
>CALRLS020000493.1:0-4229 GCA_943368815.1 Cyanobium sp. NIES-981 | reverse complement strand
GGTCTGGATGAAATGGATAACCGTATTTTGCAGACTATTATCGATAAATTCAAAGGAGGACCGGTAGGTTTATCAACTATTGCGACAGCAGTAGGGGAAGAGGCCGAAACCATAGAGGAAGTCTATGAGCCATTCCTGATTCAGGAGGGCTATCTGAAACGTACAGCAAGGGGGAGAGAGGCTACCGAAAAGGCTTACAGGCACCTGAATATTTTGCCTAAATACAAAATGGGGGAGTTGTTCTAGGAGCAGATTTAAACATTATGATTCGACCTACAAAGCACATCTTTTTCAGCTATACTGCGTTGTGTTTTTTCGATGTAGCTGCTGGCTACATCTGCAAAATACGCCTTGTCTAGCTAAAAAACCTGTCCTTTTCGGTCAGAAAAACAATATTTAAATCTGCTCTAGAAAAAAACATCTTCAAACTGCCGGATTTCAAAGGTTTGACCAACTAGAATCGCAATAATATCAAATCGTATTTTGCCGCGCCAGTCTTTTTTATAAACATAGTTATCGGCTGTTTTCATAATCAGGCTGGCTTTGGCTTTTGAGATTGTCTGCTCCGGAAAACCATATTTAATATCGGAGCGGGCTCTTACTTCTACAAATACCAGCCAATCGTCTTTCCTGGCGATAATATCTATTTCCCCCTTGCCAAACACATAATTTCTATCCAGAATCTCATAGCCTTTCTTTCTAAGAAAACTCTCAGCCATTTCTTCTGCTTTATTTCCGGTATCGTTATGCTGTGCCATCAATAAAAGATTTTGTGGGGTGAATCTCCGGTTCGCCAAAATCCGACAGGATTTTATGTTTGACAAGTAATGGCTAAGGAATCTATATTAGAAATATTTTTTGGCACCCGTGTCTTCGACCGTGCGACGTCCGCTTCGCTCAGACACCGATTAAAACTTGTCGAATTGGGGCTTGGAGGCCCCGTCTGAGCGAAGTCAAGGAAGAGGAATACTATCAAATAACATTCGTATAATCAAACAAGCTCAGCAATCACTGTCTCACCACCAACGGGCCTATCATCAATATTCACGAGAATTTTAGCGTCAAGGGGTAGGAAAATATCAATTCTTGAACCGAATTTAATAAAACCGAATTCAGTTCCCTGCTCTACTTTTTGCCCTTCTTTCACATACCAGCATAAACGACGAGCCAAAGCTCCCGCTATCTGACGGAAAAGTACCTCTGTGCCATTTTCATGTTTTACTACTATAGTAGATCTTTCATTGTCAGTACTTGACTTCGGGTCCCAGGCAAAAAGATATTTACCCGGGTGATATTTAAAGTAAGTAACAATGCCAGAGATAGGATTGAAGTTGATATGCACATTAATAGGCGACATGAAGATAGATATTTGTCGGCGCGGACCTTTAAAATATTCAGTCTCTACTACTTCTTCAATTACTACTACTTTACCATCTGCCGGAGCAATTATGTGCCTGGTATTTTTCGTGGTGGTGCGTGTCGGCTTACGGAAGAATTGAAGAATAATAATAAGAAATACAATACTGGCACCAATAAGTATATTATGAACAAGAGCATTGTCAGGTAAAAAGTATCTCACTAATCCGTTAAGGATTACCAATCCGATAATTGTTAAAGAAATGGTTCCTGTACCCTCTTTGTGTAGTGTCATTGCGAATCTGCTGGTTTTTTAGAAGCACAAATATAATCAACGCAAAGTTTTTCCGTTATCTTCACGGCTCAAATATTTATCATGATATGTGAATAACCCGTGGAAAAGTGGGTGTTTCACGTGGAAAACTTTCTAATTATCTATGTATCGCTTGTCGTTTTGGCAAAACTGGTCTAAAACCGAAAAACTCATCTGCTGTTTTATTTTAACAATTCTACTGCTGGCAATAGGGTTGCTGGGTCTGTATTGGTATCGTGGTCTTGAAAATATAATTCATTGGGATGTACTCAGCGAATTAGATGAAATACCAACCCTGACAGATAGTTTTTCTGACGGGCAATTGAAATATACTGTAAACGGGAATGCCTATCTGGTAAAAGAGCGTTTTCTGGCGTCAATGATGCAAACCAATATTACCGCTACCTATATTTTCTTAGGGTTCTTTATTGTCGGTATTATTTTGCTATTATCTGCCTTTTCGGCTTTGCCTCGGTATTGGTTTCTGGGAGGTATGGTAGCCTTGGCAGGTGTATTTATTACTTTTCGCCTGGAGACGGTATTTAATCTTACCAATCAGGCGGGTTTTCTGGTTGCTTTTGCAAGCTTTGCAGGGCTGGCCTTTTACTTTAATAATTTTGCAATCAAAGTCGGGTTTGTTAAAAGATTTGCATCCTTTGTGCTATTAAGCATTATCGTAGCGGTTATTATTCAATATTTCACCGAAATAAGCCATCCTTTTTTATCCATTGCTTCTTATGGCTTGTTATCTGCTATTGTGTTTACGGTTTTGTTTGTGTTGCTAATCTCTCACGAAATCGTGGCCTCATTGGTCTGGATTGTATCAAACTCAGGTATCAAAGGCAAAAGCTCATTCAATCAATTCATTATTGTTTCGAGTATCTATCTGCTTAATATTCTGTTGATATTTCTGGAGCGACATAAATACATTGATTGGAATGTAATAGCCATTAGTCCAATCGTTTTATATCTTATTTCAACTGTTCTGGGTGTCTGGGGCTTCAGAAATATTACCGAAGAGTCAGATAGTTTTAATTTCAGAACCATCGGTGCATGGCTATATCTGGGTTTAGCGATTATTGCCACAGCAACAATCGGTCTGGCATTTGCCACCGGGAACGACCCTCTCATAGAGGCACTCCAGAGTTTTATTATTGTTGTACACATGGTAATGGGCTTTGCCTTCTTTCTTTATGTAATACTCAATTTTATACAGGCTTTACAAAAGGGACTTCCCATCCATCGAATCTTATATAAACCCCAGTTTTTAGAACTCTCCCTGTTTCGTTTAGGGGCATTAGTGGTAATTGTTACCGTATTTTCACTGAAAAACTTCTATACATATTATCAGGCCAATGCCGGATACTATAATATGGTGGCGGATTTTTATAAAGCAGGCAACGACCTGCCGTATGCAGAAGCTTTTTATAAAGAAGCCACCCATGCCGATATAAGAAATCATAAGTCAAACTATGCTTTGGCAAGTCTGGCAATGGCCGTAAACGACCTTGAAAACACAGGCTTGTTTCTGAAAAATGCACTAGAGAAAAATCCAAGCCCTTATGCCTATGCCGGGCTGAGTAAGGTTTTGCAGGAAAAAGAAATGTTTTTTGATGCGCTATTTACTTTACAGGACGGCGTTCGGAAATTTCCTGAAAACCAGCAATTATTAACCAACCTGGCCTGGTTATATGATAAAACCAAAGTAACTGACTCAACATTATATTATCTCAATCGTGCTAAACAAAATTGTACTGATTGTGATTTAGCAGATGCCAATTTGCTGGCCTTTCAATTAAAGTACAAGAAGAACGATAGTCTGACAAATACCAAAGAAACAAATACTAATCTATCTATCAGTCTTCTGGCAAACCAATCGGCATCTGCTAAGGGGAAAACCGGGATAAATACGCCTTTTCTGAATTTGCAGAATGATTCAGCCCTGAATGTCAGCCAATTTGCATTAATATATAATCTCACGACCGTAGCAGCTGAAAAGGCTCCCTTTTCAGCTAAAGATTTAAGAAAAATTCAACAAAAATCAGCGAATCAGGGCTTCTATGAAGACCTGGAGTTTGCTATAGCTTCACAGCATTATTATAGAGAAAATAAAATAGAGGGCTTAAAGGAGCTAACAATCCTAGCCAATGATTCCACAAAGAAAAAGCGCCTCTACAATCAGGTAGTAGGTATGTGGTATTTGCAGCAGGGTGTTTTTGATAAAGCTGTGTCCCATCTCGCAAAGGCCGGAGACAAGACATCGGTTGAGGTATTAGAGAAGCAGGACTATCTCACTACCATTGCAGAATATCAGCAGGCACAGGCAGAAGAATTATTGAAAAATGCCAGAACCAAAAATGATTTCGATAAAGCGCTGGCAATTAGTCCGCTGAATCCTATCGTCATTAGCAGAACAGTAGATTTTTATAATACAAAACTCAAACAAACTAACGAGGCATACAATCTTCTTTTTAATGCCCTGGAAGTTAACGACAATAGCATTGAATTATTGAAACTTTATGTCTTACAATCCTTAAAAATGGGCGTAGATAATTATGCC
>CALRLS020000492.1:0-4255 GCA_943368815.1 Cyanobium sp. NIES-981 | reverse complement strand
TTTTTCGTCTTCAGTCAGTTCATCGTAGTTTTTATGATAAAACTTCCCTTCTTTTTCTATAACCATTATTTTTCCTTTTTTGAAGTTAACATCTTCCTTAGTTAGTTTATCAGATTTAACAATTGGAGGTTTAGGTTTTAAGTCTGTGGGCTCTTGTGCATGAAGTTCGAATTTGGCGAAGCAAAAGATTAATGCTGCGAATATTGGAACACATACAGATGTCTTCATAAAAGCTGTTGATTTGGAGGTGATTTTGGTCATCATGAGTAATCTCTTTTTTGTTAGTTGAAAATTTAAGTTGCTTGTTAAAGTTAGTCCACTTGCTTGTGAGGCTTTGCTGAGTAATAAATATTGATAGGTAGGTACATCATCATAGGTTTTATTAACTGCCTCATCGGCCAGAAATTCATGATTTAATTGGATGGCATGTTTGAAAAGATAGAGAAGTGGATTGAACCAGAAAACTATTCGTAACAGCTCTATGAAAATCACATCTAAAGAGTGTTTCTGGCGAACATGCGCTAACTCATGGCTGAATAATTCCGGCTCAATAAGGGCGTTTTCATAATGGCTTTTATCAATAAAAATATAGTCCAAAAAGGTATATGGCAATATTTTCTTGTCTACTAAAACCAGCTTAGCCCCTTGCCATTTAATTGTAGGGTTTCTCTGTATACTTCCGTATATGATGATTAGATTGTTGAGGAAGCGGACAAGAAAGAAAAGAGAGATAAGGACACTTAGTACAATGAGGTAGTCCGACAATGAAGTACTTTTTGATACTTTCATAGGTTCTGTAGGATTCACGGCATGTAAGAGAGTTGGTTGTACGTCTATAGACTTTTTAAACAATACCAATTTATTGTCTGCTACCGTCTCTGTTGGTAATTCAATACTTAAGAGCGGAACAGAAAAGGCGAAGACAAGACTTAACAAGAGATAGAATCTATTAAAAACGTGGAGTTTCTCAGACTCCAGAAATAATTTATAAATACCCCAGAGTATCAATAAGCAAAGGCTTGATTTAAAAATATAGAGTATCATTGTTCTTTCTTTTTTTGTATTTCTCTTTCAATTATAGCCTTTAATTCATCTAATTCTTTGCCTGATAAGTTGGTCTCTGTAGTAAAAAAAGAAGCAAACTGCGAGGCAGAATTGTTAAAAAAAGTCTTAATCAAACCATTTACATGTGTTGAGAAATAGTCGTTTTTGCTGATTAAAGGATAATATTCTCTCGAATTACCGTATTCTAAGTAGCCGACAAAACCCTTTTCAATCATTCGTTTCAATAAAGTCGCTATAGTGGTAGCTGCGGGTTTAGGTTCGGGGTATGCCTCAAGCAAATCTTTCATGAATGCTTTTTCAGCGTTCCAGAGATATTGCATCAGATTTTCTTCACCAGGCGATAATTTCATATTCTACAATGCTAGAGTTTGTTCTACAAATGTAGAAGTAAAAATTTTAATTCCAAATTTTTTAAACTAATTTTTTAGTTTGACGTAGTGAAATTTACATAAGAGTGAGAAGTATAGCTTTTACCCACCGTAAACTGACGTTCATCACTAAAAAATTCTGTTTTATCATATAAAACTTTCTGTCATGTGTAAACGTTAATAGATTTACAGCGAACTAAGTTTTGTTTTATTATTTATGACGTAAAACATTTATTATCAACGGTAATTGCTTGAAAAAATCCAATTTATGAAAAGAATACTCCTATTTATTTTGAGTTTGTTTTGCTTTACACAAGTGTATGCACAGGAAAAATATACAGTTAGTGGCTATATTAAAGACGCTGCTAACGGTGAGGGCCTCATAAGCGTTTCGGTATATGTGCAGGAAATTAAAACAGGTACTACAACCAATGCTTATGGCTTTTATTCACTTACACTTCCCAAGGCAAAATACAATTTGGTATTTACGTATGTAGGTTATGAAAGAGTCTTGAAGACAATTGACCTGAACACACAAGACCTGAAATTAGATATTGAATTAAAAGACGATTCAAAAGTCTTGCAAGAGGTAGTTGTAACAAGTAGAAAGGCTGATGAAAATGTAAAAAGTCTGGAAATGTCGGTTAATAAGATAGATATAAAGACTATCCAGAAAATGCCTGCCTTGTTAGGCGAGGTTGATATTATTAAGAGTATCCAGTATTTGCCCGGAGTAACATCTGTTGGAGAAGGGGCATCCGGCTTTAATGTCCGGGGTGGGGGTATTGATCAGAATCTTGTTTTATTAGACGAAGCCCCTGTTTATAATTCTTCCCACTTATTTGGCTTTTTCTCTGTCTTCAATCCTGATGCGGTAAAAGATGTAAAGCTTATCAAAGGTGGCATACCTGCACAGTACGGTGGTCGTATCTCTTCTATTTTAGATGTAAGAATGAAAGAGGGAAATGCCAAAAAGCCCCAGTTTTCAGGTGGTATCGGGAGTATTTTCTCTCGTTTTACTTATGAACGCCCTATTTTTAAAGATAAGGGTTCTTTCATCGTAGCACTCAGGCGCTCCTATATTGATATTCTGGCTAAACCTTTCCTGAAAGAAGACCTAAAAGGTTCACGCTTCTATTTCTATGATTTTACCGCTAAAGGTAATCTACGTATAAACGATAAGAATACAATTTTCCTATCAGGCTATTTTGGCAGAGATACATTCGGAGCAGATTTTGGTTTTAACTGGGGCAATGCCACTACCAGTTTACGGTGGAATCACGTATTCAATAATAAACTCTTCCTGAACAATACCATATTCTATAGTAACTATGACTATGCCTTACAAACGGATTTAAAAAAGAAGAATACACAAGATGCATTCCGTTGGAAGTCTAATATTATTACCTATAGTATTAAGCCGGACTTTACCTATTATCCTAATGCCAACAATACTATCACTTTTGGTGGGCAGCTGCTTTATTATACATTTAATCCGGGGCAGGCAGTTGCTATTTCGGGTGGTGTAGAAAGAGCCATTGGCTTAGATGATAAATTTGCCTCAGAAGCAGCCTTGTATATCGGAAACGAGCAGAAAATCAATTCAAAAATTTCATTACAATATGGTTTGCGCTATTCGTTGTATGATTATCTGGGTAAAGGAAAAGCTTTAGAATTGGGCGAAGCCCCGGCAGTAGGAGAGCGCCGCCCTGTAATAAGCAGCACGCCTTTTAACTGGGGACAGTCAATCAAGAAATATGGCAATTTTGAGCCTCGCTTTTCAGCAAATATAGGTTTAGGAGAAAACAACTCGATTAAACTGAGTTATAATCGATTAGTACAGTATCTGCATTTATTATCTAATACATCGGCTTCCTCACCCTTAGATGTCTGGACACCAAGTAGTAATAATATCAAGCCACAGATTGCCGATCAGGTAGCTTTGGGGTACTTCCACAATTTAGATGATAATATGTATGAAACCTCGGTAGAACTATATTATAAGAAACTCTACAACCAGATTGATTATATCCGCAATGCAGATTTATTGCTCAATCCGAGTGTAGAAGGGGATTTATTATTTGGTGATGGAAGAGCCTACGGAGCTGAGTTTTACGTAAAGAAAACCAAAGGTAAATTTAATGGCTGGGTAAGTTATACTTTGGCACGTACAGAAAGAAAAATTCCGGGATTAAATCTGAATAACTGGTTCCCGAGCAGGATTGATAAAACGCATAATTTAGCCATTGTCGGGATGTATGATCTGAATAGCAGATGGACATTCTCAACCAATTTTACGCTAAGCACTGGTACGCCGGCCAGTTTCCCGACCAATAAGTTTGTGTGGCAGGATATTGCTCTGCCTCATAATTATTATGATACCCGAAACACCTATCGTATTCCTGCTTCTCACCGATTGGATATTTCTGCCACCCGACAAAACAAACATGCGCTCTTTAAAAGAGGCACAAGTGAGTGGGTATTTTCTATATATAACGTTTACAATCGTCGTAATCCTTTCTCAGTTTTTGTGCGCCAGAATGAGAATGACCAGACTAAAACCGAAGCCGTAAGGTATGCTGTTTTTGGGACTATCATTCCGGCAGTAACTTATAATTTCAAATTCTGATAAATCCGACACCTTAAAATGACAAAGACAATGAAACATATATTTTTAAGCATACTAACCGTATTTATCTCAGTCTCGCTTTTTTCATGCGAAGACGTAGTAGATATTGATGTACAGGAAGGCGTTTCGCAATTGACTGTTGATGCCCTGATTAACAACAAAGCCCAGACACAAACCATCAGGCTCAGTTTAT
>CALRLS020000491.1:0-4256 GCA_943368815.1 Cyanobium sp. NIES-981 | reverse complement strand
ATTGTAGGCAGGTTTAGCTGAGGAAAAATATCAATGGGCACTTTCCGGATAGCCATTACCGAAAACAAGAGTAATCCGGTAAAGAGTACTATAATTGTTATGGGTCTTTTTAATGCGAGTCTTACCATTATTGGTTATCCTTAATTAATGATTGAATGGATTTATTGATCTATTTATTTGCGACCTGATTCAAGAAGATAGATAAACTACCACCGGAAGCTGCTTTCAGAAGCAATGCTCTCCAGACATTATTATTGGCAATGGATTGATCTACCTCTGCCCGGTTAAGCAATAGAAAAGCCTGTGACACTTCAAGAAGTGTAGCTAAGCCTGAATTATATCTGGCAGTAGCCTGTTGAAAAGCACCTTGTGCGGCTGTAATCTGAATAGGGGCTTCCCGGGCTTGTTGTAAGGCTAATTCAATCTGAATACGGGCATTTTGGTTTTGACTGGCTAACCGAAGTTTCTGTTCCTGAAACAAGTACTGAAACTGTTCTGCTCTCTGTATTTCGGCTGCGACCTCATGACGGATGCGATAGATGGGAGTAAGGTTCCATCGGATGCCTATGCCGAACATATAATTGCCTACCTGATAGCCGAGCCCATTTATGAGATTAGAGCTATACTCTCCAGTAGAATTGCTGACCCCGGAACTTCTGCCCCACAAAGAGGTATTGAATGAAATATTAGGATAGTATGATTTCCTGATGGCTGTAGAACGAGCTCTTATGAAATCAATTTGTGAACTAAAAACCTTTAAGACCGGGTTTTGGTCAATCTCCTGGTAATCAGGGACAATATGGGGTAGGTTTTGATAAAACTGCATGGAATCTGCCATTATGTTTGCATCAGGATTTCCTATCAGCTCTCCAAGTCTGATGCGTTGCGTATGCTCGTTTTGCCGGCTTTGCAAGAGTAATAGCTTTGCCTTTGAGACTTCTGCATTGGCAAATGAGCTATCAATGCCTGCTCTTAACCCGGATTTTACTTTAGCATTTGTTATATCACGAAAGGTGGTAGCTCTTTGTAGGTTGGCTTCCTGAATCTGAACGGTTTTCTGAAAAACCAATAAGGAAAGATAAGCATCAGCAACACGTATCTGCTGTTGAAACACTTCGTTTTCGTAGTCGTATTGTTGGCGGACAACTGCTTTTTGAGCTACATCAATGTTTGCTTTTACCTTGCCAAAAGTAAAAGCCCGCCAGTTTACCTGCAAACTGGCGAAACTTCCCCAGACAGGTTGATAGATGTTTTCTTTCCGGATACCGCCTGATACCGCCGGAAGAGAGCCTTCATTAGCAAATGAGGCTCCAATCACGCTATTATTAGTGGCTAGTTGATATTGGTCCTGAACAATTACATCAGGTAAAAACTCTGTTTTTGTAGCTTTTAAGAGGAACTCTGATATGTTTTTTTCGGCTCTTTTAGCTTTAATGGAAGGGTAGTTTCTAACTGACAATTCAATAGCTTCCGACAAATTTATTTTATGTAGTTCTTCCTTTACCTGCTGGCACAAGGCGATGTTTCTAGCTAAAAAACATATAGCCAACGCACATAATTTTCTCATTTAAAAATACTAGGGTTAAGTCTGATACAAAAGTCTAACCCTAATATTAGAAAAAACTTAGTAGGAAATTAAAATTTCCTTAAAGCGAAACATGAGGCAAATAAATTGTGAAAACAGAACCGGAGCCGAGTTGACTTGTGACAGTAATTCTACCCTTATGCAGGTCTATGATTTTATGACAGATAGATAAACCAATACCAAAACCTTGTATATCTAATGTGTTTTCACTTCGATAAAAAGGTAGAAAAATATTGGGTAGTTCGTCCGATGCAATACCAATGCCTTTGTCTATTATCTGAATAATACAGTCTTTATTATCAAAATCTATTAGAACTTCAACGGGCTTGTTTGAGCTATATTTGACAGCATTATCAAGCAGGTTCAGAAAGGCATTTTTGAGTAGCGTACTGTTTCCTTTGACTATCGTCAGACTTTCATCTGACGGCATTTTTGCAAAGTTTATTTTAATCGAGGCATTGGCTCTACTATTTTTCAGTTCGTTTTGTGCTGATAAAATTAATTCTTCAATCCGTATGTTTTCGGTTTTTGAGTGATTAACAGTATCTATAGGACGGGCCATCTGAAGCAATCCATTCGATAAAGCTATCAGTCTGTCTGTGTCTTCCAGAATATTTTTCAGTACCTGCTCATATTCTTCCACACTCAGTTTTTCGTATAGACCTAACTGTATCTCCGATTTTATGGCAGATAGGGGTGTTCTTAATTCATGAGAGGCATGAGAAACAAAGCTCTGTTGTTGTTCAAAGCCAAGTTCCAGCCTTTTTAGCATTTGATTAAAGTTATGAGCCAATTCTGTAATTTCATCATGGTTTTTACCTTCATCAACTCTTTTTCTCAGGTTTTGCGCGGTAATCTGGTCAATCTGATAATTAATTGTTTTAATGGGCTGTAGGGCTTGCCCGGCAAAAAAGATACCGCTTATAATAACAATGAGTATATTAATCAGAAAACCAATCAGAAGCGTTTGCCGCAAGGTTTTAAGGTCATATTCCCCGGCATTGTCAATAGCAGATTCAATGACAACAAAATTGTCGAATTTCCCATCAAACAACAGCCCTATGTATTCACGGTTATTAACCGTAAACTGAATGAAGTTCTGCATTTTGATTTTATCTAACAATGCCAGGTTAATTGCTTTGGGAGTCCTTTTAGTATTTGAGTAAAGCAATTTGTTTTTAGTATTAAAAACAAAGATTTCCTCACCATTTAAGCGGTTAAGCGAGTTTTCATCCATAATTCTTAATAACTCAGGCGAAAAACCCTTTACATCTACCAATAATTTGGCAGTAGTACTTGCCCGTCTGCTTAAACGTTCATAAAAATTATTCTGACGTTTTACCTCCGCTCTGTAGTAAATAAATTCAGAAAAAATAAGAAGATTAAAAGCCACAATTAAAGAAAACTGAATGACTATTTTATATCTGATTTTCATGATTATTCTTCACGTAAAACATATCCTAATCCGGATTTGGTATGAATCAGTTTGGGTTCGAAGCCCCTGTCAATTTTTTTTCGCAGATAATTGATATATACTTCAATAATGTTGGTGCCTGAATCGAAATTCAAATCCCATACATTTTCAGCTATATCCACTTTAGACATTACCCTCCCGCGATTTCTGAGAAGGTATTCCAATAGGGCAAACTCTCTGGCTGTGAGGTCAATTACTTGTCCTGAACGGACCGCAATCTTTTTATCTAAATGAATTTCGAGATCGGCCACCCGTAAAATTTCTTTAATGGCTTGAACAGGTAATTGAGAGGAACGCCTTAATAGTGCATTAATGCGTGCAAACAATTCTCTGAAATCGAAAGGTTTTGCAATATAATCATCCGCTCCGTTTTCCAAGCCTTCAACTTTATCTTCAATTTCTCCCATAGCAGTCAGCATCAGAACAGGTAATGAAGGCTTTTGTCCGCGTATAGCAAAACATATTTCAAAGCCATTCATCCGGGGCAGATTAATATCCAGTATTACCAGGTCATAGGGCTGAGACAGGGCTTTTCTTAACCCGATATAACCATCAAAAGCTACTTCGGCCAAAAAGCCTTTTTTGGATAAGCCCTTGACTAAATTATCTGAAATCCGACGGTCATCTTCAATGACGAGTATGCTTTTTTGTTCCAATGAATCAGGTGTTGACTTTGATATAGCCGCAAGTTTAGTTGAATATCTTAGAAAATTATTAATCTCAAATTAAAATTGACTTAAAAGGGTATATACAAAATCTAATTTTTTTCTAAGCTATTTCTAATAATCGCTTTTTCTATTTGTATCTGGATTTTGAAATATGTTCAGATTAATAACGAAATCAGAATGAAATCATATATTATTTTCGCTATATCCTTTCTGTTTATTCTTGCTGGTTTTATCATTGCAATTACTCATTTATTAGGTCTTCATCAGCTTATTTATTCATTTGTTTTCTTCTTTTTAGGTGGTGGATTATACCAGATTGCCGGCTTTTTGAATAGAAAGGAAAACCCATAGGGATTTTATACTTAGAGTATAATTGCTTCTTAGTCCGATAATTTCTTATTCTATCAGCATATTATTCGCCTTTAAAATTGATTTACACGAAAAACTTAATCATGGAAAAACAGGATTCACAAGCTAACGAAATAAATTTAAACAGGTTCATTGATTTAAAAGCTGTTATCGGCAAAAC
>CALRLS020000490.1:0-4257 GCA_943368815.1 Cyanobium sp. NIES-981 | reverse complement strand
TTACTCTACACTACTAAAAAAGAAAAGAGGTTACAGAAATTGTACTTTTGTAGTTCGAACAAACAAAATGACAATGACTGCAGACCTCAGAGGCGAAATTAGAGGAATTTTAGACCAAATACAAATTGTAAAGAATGCCAGACGGAAAGATTTTATAGGGTTTTACATACCCTCTTTAATCCAAAGTGATTCAGTACAGTTCCATAAAACGGCCAAGTATTTAAATGCTGAAGTAAAACTCGACTCGAATACCACACGGATTCAAGATTTCTACCGTGAAGTAGAAATTGATTTTCAATTTGTTGCTCTTTTATTGTTAACATTATTACCAAAGAAAGGGAAGTTACGTATTTGTATTGACCGGACAGAATGGGACTTCGGTCTCTGCCAAGTAAATATTTTGATGGTATTAGTAGGTCAGGGCGAATTTTATATTCCTTTTTATTGGGATTTATTAGATAATAATAGCGGAAATTCAAGTAGTGAAGACCGAATAGATTTGCTAGAGAAAGTTCTCCAACTTATTCCATCTGAACGTATAGGTTTATTAATTGGGGACAGAGAATTTATTGGTCATAAGTGGTTAAAATGGCTAAAACATAAGCAGATTAATTTCTGTGTGAGAGTACCCAAAAGCCATAAAATTCATCGTTTGGACGGCCAGATTTTGAATGCTGAGCAAATAGCCAAGAGTTATCCTAAAGGCATTTATTTAGTTGATTGCATGGTAGATGGGGTTTGGGGGAATGTCCATATCAAGCCTCTTGAAGGAGGAGAGATATTATTTATTTTTGGCACATGTAAGGCTAAATACTTAGGACAGTTATATAAAAAGCGTTGGGTCATTGAAGCTTGTTTTCAAAACCTCAAATCCAGAGGTTTCAATTTAGAGGATACTCATCTGAAAATTCCTGCAAGGCTTAGTAAACTTATTGCAATGCTAAGTATATCTTATGCTTTTTGTGTTAGTCTAGGCATTTACAAAAACAGAAAAATTCAAAAAATTGAAACAAAGAATCATGGATATAAGGCCAATAGCTTTTTTAGATATGGAAAAGATATGATCATTGACCTTTTTAGAGTGAAACAGAAAATAGACCAATTTATCACCCCAATTTTTAGCCTATTTGCCAGATTTATTGTACAAAAACTCAAATTATTGAAGAGTGAGTTTTTAGTAGTGTAGAGTAGTTGCTGGTATCAAATTATAAATGCCCAATTTTTATTGAAAATCCTCATAAAAAAGGTTTAAAATTATGTTTTTTTATATCTTTTAAAGAAATATTAGTAAAATCTAAATCATTCTTGAAAAACATCAAAAACTTGTTTTAATTTGCCCAAAACTTTTACAATTAAAATTATCCGGATGGTCATGCTACAAAGTCTTAAACTAGATACAACAGCAGAGAAGAATGTCAAAACCTGGCTGAAAGGCAGGTATGATGAAGAAACGAAAACTGCGATTCAGAAACTCATTGATGAAGGTAATGCCACGCAATTAACAGATTCTTTCTACAAGAATTTAGAGTTTGGTACAGGCGGTATGCGTGGTGAAATCGGTGTGGGATCAAACCGTATGAACAAATATACAGTGGGAGCAGCCACCCAGGGCTTAGCAAACTATCTTAATAAGGCTTTTCCTGACCAGGAAATAAAAGTTGCTATTGCCCACGATAGCCGCAATTTCTCTCCGGAGTTTGCCCGTGTAGCTGCCGATATTCTTTCTGCTAATGGTATCACTGTTTATTTATATAAAGAGCTTCGTCCTACCCCTCAATTATCTTTTACTGTGCGTCAGTTAGGTTGTCAGAGTGGTATTGTTATCACGGCTTCGCATAATCCGAGAGAATATAATGGTTATAAAGTATATTGGGTTGATGGCTCACAGGTTGTAGCTCCACATGATAAAAACATTGTTGCAGAAGTAAATGCCATTACCAATGTAAAAGACATCAAATTTAAGGGCGTAAAGAAACGCATAAAAATGATTGGCGAAGTGCTGGATAAGGCTTATCTGAAAGCGGTGAAGAGTATTTGTGTGAATCCGCGCATGATTAAACGTCAGTCTGACCTGAGCATTGTTTTCTCGTCTATTCATGGCACTGGTATTACAATGGTGCCAAAAGCACTGGCGCAATTGGGCTTTACCAATGTAAATATTGTTGAAGAACAAGCTACTCCGGACGGGAACTTCCCAACTGTGGTTTACCCGAATCCGGAAGAGCAGGAGGCCATGAGTCTGGCATTGAAAAAAGCCAGAGCTATCAATGCTGATTTAGTCATTGCAACTGACCCTGATGCCGACCGTGTAGGTATGGCGGTAAAAGACCCTAAAGGTGAATGGCAACTATTGAATGGTAATCAGGCAGCCAGTCTAATTATCTATTATCTGCTAAAAGCATGGAAAAAAGCTAAAAAACTAACAGGAAAAGAGTTTGTGGCCAAAACCATCGTAACAACCGACCTGATTGATGAAATGGCAGCCAAAGCCGGTGTATTCTGTTATAATACCCTGACAGGCTTTAAATATATTGCACAGGTTATCAGAGAACTTGAAGGGCAACAGACCTTTATCGGAGGTGGAGAAGAAAGTTATGGCTACCTGATTGGTGATAAAGTGCGGGATAAAGATGCCATTGCCAGTTGTGCCATGATTGCCGAATTAACTGCCTTCGCCAAAGATCAGGGCATTAGCCTTTTCGATTTCCTTGCTGAAATGTATCAGAAAAACGGTTTTTATTACGAAGGCCTGATTTCATTGACCAAAAAAGGTAAAACCGGAGCAGAAGAAATTCAGCAGATGATGGTTGATTTCAGAGCCAAACCACCGAAGAGTCTGGTAGGTTCGAAAGTTATTCGCATGGATGATTATAAATCTTTGACCACTACCGATTTAAAAACTGGTGAAACGAAGGATATTCCAGCAGGCAAAATGGGGATTGAGTCATCTAATGTACTACAATTCTTTACCGCAGATGGCACTAAGTTTACCTGCCGCCCATCAGGCACTGAGCCTAAAATAAAATTTTATGTAGGCGTAAGAGCCAAATTGAAGAAAAAAGATGAGTTTGATGCTACTCTGGAAGCCTTAAAAGAAAAAGTAAAGGCTATTCAGTTAGAGCTGAATCTCGTATAATTTATACAAAACGGGTCATTTTCTATTAGGAAACGACCCGTTTTCTTTCAAATATTTCATTTTCTTTTCCGCTCTCTATATATTTCTCACCTTTATACGTAATTGTATTATTTTGGTACGCAAATTGCATCATCAAAAGAATAGAAAGTTAACAAAAGCAGGGACTGCTTTCAGATAATCATTTTAAAATGTATTTTTACATCAGAAGGTTAACCTTTTTTAATCTACCAATTTTCCTGATGCCAAAGCCGCTCTTAATAATTGTTTTAATATGCTTTTTCGTAAACCATACTTCTTTTAGTCAAACGACGGGGAAACCTCAGAAAGCAAACAATTTCAAGGCTAAAATCACACGCGTCGAAATAGCGGGTCGTGATATGCCGTTTCAGGAAAACTACCATGTTGACTATGATAACAATGTGCTGGAATTTGAATTCACAGCCACTCCTGCCCAAGCCAATCTGACTTATAAGTATCGCATTATTGAAAACAGCTTTGAGGGAGCCAAGCCTTCCATCTGGTTTTATACAAAAAAAACATCAGTAAAGGTCGACAGCCTTAAACCTGCTGTTTATCATTTTGAACTGGTAGCTATTGATGCCGCCAAAAAAGAGAGCGAAGCTTCCGTAGTTGAATTTAAAATTGAGTATCCGTGGTGGCGTTCCTGGTGGTTCTGGGGCTCTTGCTTCGTTACCCTATTTGGTTTGTTTTATGGTCGTGAGCGCTTTCTGAAATTCTGGTCAGACGAAGAACAGAGGCATCACCGTCAGGTGACAGAACTTGAATTGCGCACTTTGCAATTGCAGATGAACCCACACTTTGTATTCAATGCTCTGAATGCAGTACAAAGTTTCATTCTGAACCGTGATACCATTTCGGCTAATAATTATCTATCAAAATTTGCCAATCTTATCAGGCTCTTCTTAGATTCATCGCGTAGTAAATACATTACGCTTGCGGACGAAATAAAACTTTTGAGCTTGTATATAGAAATAGAAATGCTGCGGTTTGAGAATAAATTTGATTTACATGTGAATGTAGCGCCCGACATTAACCGTTTCATTGAGATTCCGACTATGATTCTGCAACCATTTATCGAAAATGCGATTAATCATGGTCTT
>CALRLS020000489.1:0-4263 GCA_943368815.1 Cyanobium sp. NIES-981 | reverse complement strand
AGAAAAGACCTTTCGCCTGATATGGATTTGTATATCTCCCGATATGTTGATGGCAGCGGATGGACAGAACCCCGCTATGTAAGTGCTTCAGATTCGGCTAGTTGGGATGGCTCACCTGCTTTCTCACGCGATGGTAAAACCATTTATTTTGCGTCTAATCGTCCGGGAGGTTTAGGGGGTCTGGACCTATATCGTGTAAACATGGATGCATCCGGCCGTTTCGGGAATCCGGTTAATTTAGGCAAGGAAGTAAATACAGCAGGTGACGAAATGTTTCCGTACGTATCAGAAGACGGTAAACTATACTTTGCTTCTGACGGACACCCGGGTTTGGGTAAACTGGATCTTTTTATAGCTGTTCGTTCAGGGGGTAAAATTACTGTCGAAAACATGGGAGCGCCTTATAACTCCAACATGGACGATTTCGGGCTGGTTATGAGCAAAAAGGGGGATATTTTCTTTTCGTCTAACAGAGCCGGAGGGACAGGCGACGATGATATTTATTATTATGAAGCCCCACAACCGGACGTAGCAAGCAATGACCCTAGCAAATCTCCATTGATTCCGATTTCAACACCTGATAGCCTAAGTAAGCCTAAAGAAATCAAAACGGTAAGATATTATCTGGCTGGCACGATTTTTACCAAAAACGCTAATAACGAGAATGTACCTCTGGATTCGGTAAGAGTCAAAATCCTGACTGCTGGTCAGGACGAACCTATGACAGAGATTGTTACCAGAAAAGATGGCAGATTTGGCCCGATTGGCTTACAGGAAGACGGTGATTACGTGATTCTAGGCAGCAAGAAAAATTATCTGACGAAGCGTGAAGATTTCTCGATGAATGGCAGGGCTATACCACAGGCATTGCTCACAAAGGCTATTACTGATACTACGTTTTATACGACTTTGAATCTGGAAGAAATTACACTGGAAAAGATATTTAGAGTAGAAAATATCTATTATGATTTGGATAAAGCGGACATCAGAGCTGATGCTGCAATCGAACTGGATAAATTAGTGCAGGTATTGAATGATAACCCGACTATCAAAATTGAGTTAGGTTCACATACCGATGCCCGTGCAACCGAGGTCTATAATCAACGGCTGTCTCAAAGACGTGCCGAGTCAGCTGTAAATTACATTGTTTCTAAAGGTATAGAAAGAAGCCGTATTACTGCCAAAGGCTATGGTGAAAGTGAATTGTTGATTAGAAACGCAAAGACAGAAGAAGAACACCAAACCAACCGCCGTACAGAATTTAAGATTCTTGAAGTTGAATAATATTTTATAGTTTATATAAAAGCAAGAGCTCTGGAAGTTTTCAGGGCTCTTCTTTTTTTGTATAACGATTTTTCAAATCGTTGCTATCGTCGAAACGATTTGAAAAATCGTTATACATTTAAAAAACTGTATCCTACCACTCAATAAGTTTGTTCAGAATAAGAAAAAGAATGTTCAATTTGGATTAACGTATACTGCATCAACTTTTCCAATTTTGCGCTAGCTACTGGTAAGGCAGTTCACAGAAGCATTAATTTATGGCTCTTATGATGGGAAGTTTACGTTCATCGAACCCATGATAGCACATGAGTTCCTGAAAAGCAGTCCGAATGTAATGAAGACAATACCTCTTCCGGCGAAGTTTGAGATGCCGGGGTATTATCCGATGAATTATAGTATCAAGCAGGTAGGAGATGAAATTCAGATAAGTTTAGATGCGATGATGCATTGAGGGTTTTTGTCTGAACTTTGATTTACCTGATTTTATGATTTCGCTGATTAAGATTTCCTGAAAAATAAAGTTTAGATGTCCAAAATCATTATTTGTAAAATCATATTAATCATTAAATCAGTTAAATCAAAGTTCAAGACCATACTTTTACCAGCGAATCAGTGCTGAGCCCCAGGTAAAGCCACTGCCAAAGGCAGCCAGACAGACTAAATCACCGTCTTTTACTTTACCTGCTTCCCAGGCCTCGCAAAGGGCAATCGGAATTGAGGCGGCTGTTGTATTGCCATATTTCATGATATTATTAAACACCTTATCATCAGATAGTTTTAAGGTTTTTTGCACAAATTGAGCAATACGAAGATTGGCCTGATGTGGCACCAGCATATCAATATCTGCAGGTGTTAAACCTACTTTATTAAGTGCCTCCATTATAACCTCCGGAAATTTGGTTACCGCTGTTTTAAACACTAATTGCCCGTTCATGTTGGGGTAATAGGTTTTGTTTTCAATCAGGTTTTCGTAAACAAAAATCTCTCCGTACAAAGCATCCGGGAAACCGAATTGCTCTTTACCTAAATGACGTCCTCCATGGCTACCCGGGCTAATCAGCGCCAGTTCTTCTGCATAGGTGCCATCAGAATGTAAATGAGTTGTCAGGATACCCTTTCCTTCTTCTGTGGTAGGTTGTAATAATACTGCTCCGGCACCATCGCCAAATAATACGGCTACATTACGGCCACGGGTGGTAAAATCAAGCCCCATTGAGTGCATTTCAGCGCCTACGACCAATATGTTTTTATACATACCCGACTTAATAAACTGGTCGGCCACTGAAAGTGAATAGATAAAACCTGAACATTGATTTCTTATATCAATAGCACCTATTTCAGTCCTGGTAATACCCAACTCGCGTTGTAACAAGACCCCACAACCCGGAAAATAATAGTCCGGACTTAGCGTAGCAAATACAATGAAATCTATTTCCTCCGGCTTTATACCTGCTCTTTCACATGCTATTTTAGCAGCATTGGCAGCCATTGTGGTGGGTGTTTCCTCGTGTTTTATTCCGTATCTTCTTTCCTTAATACCAGAGCGCTCCTGAATCCACTCATCGGTGGTATCCATTACTTTCATTAAATCCTGATTAGTAACTACCTGCTCAGGTACATAGAAACCAATACCTGCTATTCTTGAATTGACCATATTTGTTGCTTTTTGAATCCAGCCACGAAGTTACAAGAAAAACGCCTGAATGTGCAAGATATTCTTGGAATAGTGATTATTAACTTTGAATTGTCCTTTGCCCTTTCTTCTTATACTTCCAATATGAAAAAACGACTACTCCTATTACCAAAAACACCCACAATCTCATCAGAATCACAATCAAATCTTCTAAAAACATCCATCCCATTTTCAAAGAATCCCACATGCGTATAAAAACACTTGTTCTATAATTATCTATCCCTTGCCGATTCTCAACCATAACTTTATCTAAAAAAGTAGTCTGATACAGATTAATAGTGATGGTACTATAATCAACCTGATCTTGCAGGCTCAGGTTTTGTACTTTGTGTTCATCCGCCTCTGTCTGATGATTTAATAATGTCTCTTCTGCTTCGGTAGCACTAACAATGTTGCCTTTTCTGTTCTGATGCACATTTTGGTTTCGCTCAACAAATTTCTCCTGCCGTTTATTGGTTAAATTGTTAGATAGTATCAGCAGACTTACATCTTCTGCTTTGATAGTGCGGTGATTTACATACGTCATCATACTATTCAACTCTTTCAAAAGACTTTGTAAATGCTGATTGGGCACCCTGATATTAATGGCATTTTCGATATTTACCGAACTCACCTCTAATAGAGAATCCTGACTGAGTACTACTGTTTTCTTCTCCAGCACATCTGACTGCATGTGGGAATAAGTGACAAAGCCTCCATATTTGGCTGTCAGGTCTTCAATCTGTTCAGATGATTTTCTGACATCTTTTACCTTAAACCGGAGGTCGGCGGTACGAACAAACTTACGTTGCGGTTGAGCAGCAGACTTTTCAGGTGTATCTGGTTCTTCCACCGTAGTAGAATCCATTGATGCGTATGATTCGCTTGCTTTAGAATCAATATCTGCTTTGTTTGAACAAGCCATAAAAAAACAGCCTATTGCTCCGAATAGCACTGCTTTAGAAGAAAAAATAAATCGCATAGGTTTCTGAAGTTTTGATTATGAACCTGCTTAAACTTTTTATTTCATGACGAAAATGTGTGATTTTTTGATTAGACGAAGAGAAAAGTTGAGTGCGTAGCAGAGCTACGGACGAAATTTTTCTCTGAAGTATAATCGAAAAAGCGCCATTTGCAGTCGAAAGAAACAAGTTTAGGCAGGTTCTCTACTTCAAAAACGGAGGCGATTCAAAGAAATTGCAATTTCTTTAAGAATATTTTAAGAATTATTTAAGATTAATTTAAGAGTCAATAAGCCGTTGGTTGTTCAGGGTTAAAATCCTTAAATGTTTTCTTAATATTGGTGT
>CALRLS020000488.1:0-4297 GCA_943368815.1 Cyanobium sp. NIES-981 | reverse complement strand
AATCATACATACGGTAATTCTGTAGTACTTCAGTCAGTTTTGAATACCCTTCTCTGAAAGATGGTTTCATTTCAATGGCCTGGTTAATCAAAGCAATAGCTTTGAGTGTGTCGCCTTTTCTAGCGGCTAGTGTCCCTTTATAAAAATGTGTTTCACCATCATAAGGAGCAATCTGCAATGATTTTGCCAGATATTTCTCGGCAGACACAAGGTCGTTTTTTTGCTGAGACAAGTCTCCCAGCAAAGTATATAATTCAGGTGTATCCACATTCAGAATTTCAGCACTTTGTGCAAACGAAAAAGCTTCGTTATACTTTTTCATTTTTCTTAATATCAAAGCCTTTACAAACAGATACTTTCCGGTATTCTGCTTCAACTGGTCAGCCCGGTTAATATCTTCCAGGGCTCTTTCAGTATTGTTGGTTTTAAGAAAAATACTGGCTCTTTTGAAATAATTCTCGGCTACACTCGGGTTACTTCTGATTGCTTCTGTCAGTGCATCAACAGCGGCAGTGTTCATCACACTCTCTGTCTGATAGGGTGAGGGAGGAATCTTTGAGCGGTCACGATTACCCTGCCCACAAGCAGTAAGCAGCGCAGCTATGATTAATAGGAAATATATGTTTACCTGTCTTTGCATCATTATTAATGGTATGTCCACGGACATATTCCAATATTTTCACAAAAATCCGAAAATTTTCTAACAATAAAAACCTTTGAGGAGAATATAGACGTTTATTTCCCGTGTTTCAGGGTTATTATATAATGAAGCCTTTGATTTGAATTTTTTTTCAAACCGAAGCAAAACGATAAAATACACCCAATGGCAAGCGTTTCTGAAAAGAGTCCTGCAAAACCAGTTCACCCATTTCAGCATTTGTCAGGGAAGGATAATTCTGTTTAATGATGGTTTCAGCAATAAGGGCAGAGAAACCCATCGAATAGAGATTTAATATGAAGAAATGATTCTTTTCGTCTACCAATTCCAGACAAGCTTTAATCAACTCGTTGATTCCTTCTTCCAGAATCCATTTTTCACCATCAGGGCCTCTTCCGTATGCAGGAGGGTCAAGGATAATTCCGTTGTATTTTTTACCTCTTTTTACTTCTCTCTTTACAAATTTCAGCGCATCTTCTACCACCCAACGAATATCAGTCAACTGGCTTATTTCCATGTTTTCTCTTGCCCAGGATATTGTTTGCTTGATAGAATCAACGTGTGTAACATCAGCACCATTGCCCTTGGCAACGATTGATGCACCACCTGTATAGGCAAACAGATTCAGTACTTTTGGGTCCTGAATAGCCATTTTTTTTATTTTGTCTTCAATATACTGCCAGTTCTCGGCCTGTTCGGGAAAGATACCAACATGCTTGAATGAAGAAAGCGAAAGTTTGAATTTGTAAGAGCGCCCACCTTGCTGATAGTTCAGGTACCACTTCTCTGGCATTTTTTTCAGGTTATGCCATTCACCTCTTTCGTCCGGACTTAACTGGTCTTTGCCCTTGGTTTTTCTGAAAATAGCTGATGCTCGTTTCTCCCAGACTTCTTCGCTTAATGATTTATCCCACACTGCCTGTGGTTCAGGACGTGCCAGAATATAATCGCCGAAGCGTTCCAGTTTTTCGAAATTACCCGAATCTATTAATTCGTAAGATGATATTTTTGGCTGAAGAAGTTGGTACAAGGTTAATACATTTAAATGAATACAAAATTACTGAACCTTACTCAAATAAATGATTTTCTTGATATTTGTTTGAGGAAGCGATTGTTGCCCTTTTTTTCGCTTATTGGGCTTTTCTTTGGGGGCATCTAAATCTTTTATCGCCTCAAATTTAATACGACTTCCGTCAGCAATGAAATAATTTCCGTACCAATTTCTGACACCGTGATAACTTGGCACAAACTGAATGTTTTTTACATCAATCGGTTCTTCCGAAAGTTTATAAGTGGCAGGTCTGGCAAAATCAGCCTGATTGCTGACAGTCAGCGCACCTTTGATGCATACGGCTGTTGATTTATCTTCTGAAACCGCCAGTGCTTCTTCGACTGATGGTGAAATCTGATTCATGTCTACTCTGCTTTGAGATACCAGGTTTCCATCGAGATCAAAACTGGCTACAAAGCCGTTTAAGAAATTATAGCCCTTAAATACCTGTTTCGATTGGGAGCGGGGATAATTATAGTTTGAACTACTATACCGCCCATAACTTGGGTAGGGGTCATAGCCATTATAATAAGGTGTGCTGGTAGTGACAGTCTGAAAATTAGCCTGAAAGAAAGTGCCGCCTATGGTAAGTATATTCTGTCCGAAAACGGGTTTTATGGGTAACAATACAAAATTATCAATGATTTTCTTTACCGTAGCATCATCAATCGTGGGTATGCCTTTTAATAATTGTCGATAATCGTAGAATTTTGTAGTGGTAGTCTTACCGTCTTCTACTTTAGATACATACATACCCTTAGCGCCTGAATTAGACTGGTAAGTGCCGGATATAAATTTAGTAGTCGAAGTGATTTCTGTCAATGTGGCAGTGAGAGGGAAATTGCCGGCATTAGAGGCAATTGTATTTTTAATAATCAGCTTACCAGTAGTATCATACCTGGCATATACTACATAGGCATCCTTGATGAATTCTCCTTTTTTCTTCTTTTCGTTGGTATAGGCTGATTCTTTAATTGCCCACAGACTCTCTATGATATTCTTCTGTGAATCATAATTAAAATATTGTACCTGTGCTTTACCAATCAGTTCTGCAGTTACAAATTCGCCAAGGTCTTTATCAAAATTATAGGCATAAAAAGCTGCACCTTTTTCGTTAACCCCAGCCATCAGCACACGGTTCTTGAAAAAAACATAATCCTGATCCTGAAAAAATTCTCTTAGCTCAAATCCATTATTATTAAACTTGCCGTCTTTCAACGAAATGCTGAAAACCTGATAGTACATACCCTGTGTTTCGCTGAACATAAAGGTGATGTGGTCTTTGTCAACCGTATAAGAAGCAGGTTTTTTCTCAACATCCAGAAATATTTCAGATTCCCAGACTTTCTTTAAATCAGCATCAAATTTGACAATAACAGCCTTGGTTATATCTTTTTTTGCAAAAAGAATGATACCGTCTTTGCCTAACGGAATCAGTTGTTGCCAGGTAGGCCTGCCATTAATCTCAAACTCTACTGTTTTTAAAACCTGTGCGGAAACATTTAAGCAATTGAACAAAAAAATAATAATGAACGCCTTTCTCATCAATAATAGTTTTCCTTTTAAGTTTGAACATTTGAGAAGTCTCATCTCAGAAAGCAATCTTATTCAGATAAAACACTTTTCTGGAACCGCCGCTTCTATTGGCAATTCTCTGATACCCCCACGCCAGATAATAGTTCTGATGCCAGTATTCGAGGTCATCAGTTGCGGTGTCTCTTATTCTATCGCCCTCAAAATTAGAACTGACTTCAATCACCTTATTGCCTTCTATTACCTCGTTACCCCTCACAATTTTGCTTGCTAATTTGCCTTTGTTGCTATAGACAAGGGTAATGTCATCATTGTCCATTTTAATCTTGACCTTCTCTTTCAGGTCCATACTCTTTACATTATCAAAACTGAAACTATTATCCCAGATTAAATTACCTTTTTCGTCAAATGCCGCCACTACTGCATGGGTGTATTTAAAGCCATCAAATTGTTGATTATTGTTAAAACCTCTGTTACCGCTCCACAACCACGGATTCCAGGCCCATGAGTTCATTCCATAATAACGGTTAAAACCTATGCTGCTATAGCTGTATGGACTCCAGAACGGGCTGCCATACATGCCTGACCCATACAAACTATTATTATTGTTCCGGAATTCAGGGTAAAAGACCTCTGCCACCAGTATATACTGATTGTTTTTCTGAATAATGTCATGCACCAGTACACGGTAATTGAGTCTCAAATCGCCACCTTTATCACGTTTTTTTGTAATCTGTTTTTCAATTCTGTCCTGCTGTTTCTGAGACATGAACTTGAAGAAATTCTTGAATTCGGTGAAACTATGGAGTTTCAGGTATTCAGGATTCTCTTCATCCACCTTACTGATATATAAACCCTGCGACATAGGTACACCATTAGACTGATAACCCTTATAGCCGAAATTACCAATCATCAATTGTGTGCCATCATTGAGCGAAAACAATTTTCCGGTTAAAAGGCCATAATCTTCTTCCGGCTCAACGGTCAGTTGCTCGACAATTTTTCCGTTCTGGTTAATTCTCTTTACCACCATATAGCTCGAACGACCTTTTTTT
>CALRLS020000487.1:0-4302 GCA_943368815.1 Cyanobium sp. NIES-981 | reverse complement strand
AGTCTCATAAATGGGAACACTTCGGACGACTCGTTGCTGAATTGGCCTTTAACGCATCGATGAATCGTACTGAAAGTTTTTTATTCCTAACACCCGAGCAGCGCTATATGCAATTATTGGAAGACCATCCTGATATTTTCAATACCATTCCACTCTACCAGATTTCCTCTTATCTGGGTATTCAAGGCCCTTCTCTCAGCCGCATTCGCAAGAGAATAATAGGAAAGTAATCCTATTGTTTAATCTTGCTGGATGAATATGATTTAACTATAATTAGATTGCCACAAAGTACACAAAATGCACAATGCGACACAATTGTGAAACCTTGTGTTACCATGTGTACATCGTGGCAAGTATGGTATTAAATAGTAGTAATTATCTCAACTAAGACAATTATCTCATTACATGTATTGATTAAAAAAAATCTGTGCTTCGATACGATTTTAACTTAGGTTAAAATTATTGTCAGCCCCATCTATGACATTTGTATCATAATCAACGACGATTATAACAGCACAGAATTTAAAAACATCAAATCAATACTACAATGAAAAATCTTATCACCACCAAAAACATCGTATTTATTACAGGCGCTTTCGTACACAATTCGTCATGGCAGGAATGGCAAAAATATTTTGAAAGCAAAGGCTACAATACTATTGCTCCGGCATGGCCTTTCAAAGATGCACCAACTGCGGCAGATTTACGTAACAGACAACCCAACGATACTGATTTAGCAGCCCTGACCCTGGATGAACTGGTAGACCATTATGCAAAAATTGTAAGCCAATTTCCAGAAAAACCAATCATTATTGGTCACTCGTTAGGTGGTTTAATTACCCAGATTTTAGTAAACAGAGATTTAGCCGCCGCCGGAATCGCCATTCACCCGGTTCCACCACAGGGTGTTTTTCCTTATGAATTCTCGTTTCTGAAAGCAGGCTGGAAAGTTTTAGGTTTATTTACTTCTTTGAAAAAAACTTATCTGATGTCGTTTAAAGACTGGCAATATGCCTTTGTAAACGGAATGTCATTAGAAGACCAAAAAGAGGCATACGAAAAAAATACGATTCCGGAATCAAAAACAGTAGCCAGAGGTGGCTTGACAAGTGCCGCTAAAGTTGACTTTGCCAAACCTCATGCGCCTTTGTTGATTACTTCAGGTGATATAGATACCATTATTCCGGCGCACCTGAATATCCGTAACTATAGGGCCTATAAAGAATCAGGTTCAGTATTAGATTATAAAGAATTCAAAGGCAGAAACCACTATGTTTTAGGACAACCAACCTGGAAAGAAGATGCAGACTATATCTTAGATTGGATTAAGAAACAATAATTAATGACTGTTCTAAAAGACGAAGAGGAGATGCCTGATTGGGTTTCTCCTCTTTGCTTGTATAAGATTAATGAAATTGCCACAATGTACACTATGTACTCAATGTTTCACAATTTAATTACCCTAGCTTACAAATTGTTTAACATAGTGCTTTAGTTGTGTACATTGTGGCAATGTATTAAACAAAAATCTATCACTTTTTCAAACTCTTCAGATACTCAATACTTTTAGGAACATTCACCAGTTCATTATTACTTTCGTCTTCAATGAAATAGTGTTTTATACCGACTTTTTTAGCTTCCTTAATGATATTCGGCCAATCAGCCTGTCCTGTTCCAAGCACAACATCATTTTCAGCAGGTGTATGGCCTGAGAAATCTCCTTTTATACCTTTTTTCAAATCTTTCACGTGCATTAGCTTCCAGCGATTGCCATATTTTTTTAGCAGAGCAACAGGGTCGCCTCCGCCATGGATAGTCCATAAAACGTCCATTTCAAAAGAAACATATTCAGGGTTTGTGTTTTTAATGATATAGTCCATCATAGTTCCATCTTCATAAGGTCTGAACTCATAACCATGGTCGTGATAACAGAAAGTAATACCATTCTCTTTGAATATCTTACCTGCATAGTTAAAATCTTCTACAGCTTTTTTTGCTTCTTCAATCGTAAAATTGTCGCCTTTATGGGGTATCCACGCACACATTACGTATTTTGAACCCAATGTTTTGGCTCTATTCACAGTTTCTTCCGGATTTTTCAATTGTTCGTAACCAATACCTGTTGATGGTATTGTAATCCCACGGTCATCACACATTTTCTTGAATTCTTCAAGCGTAAATCCTTTCGCTCCGCCACCTTCTATCTCTGTAATTCCCAAAGATTTAATGAGGTCTAATGTCCCCGGCACATCTTTAGGCATCACATTGCGGTAGGTATAGGTTTGTACAGCAAACGGTGCTGTATACAAAGGTTTTTTCTTTTGCGCATCTGCTCCCTGAATAAATAACAGGCCTAATAAACAATAAAAAACGATTTTTTTCATAGTAGAGTGGGCGATTCCCGCCGGGTTTTTATAGTAATTAAAGGTTTTTCTTTTTCATTTCACTGACAGCATAATTGGCTGCACGGGCTGTAAGCGCCATATAAGTCAACGATGGGTTTTGGGTTCCGGTTGATGTCATGCAGGCACCATCGGTTACAAAAACATTTTTACAGAGGTGTAGGGCATTCCATTTATTGAGCAAGGATGTTTTAGGGTCAAGCCCCATTCTTGCACCTCCCATTTCATGAATATCAGAGCCAGGATTCGATTTGCCGTCAACTGCTTTGATATTTTTGAAACCTGCTTTGGTAAACATTTCTGTAAATTGCTCCATATAATCCTGCACCATTTTTCCGTCATTATCAGCCCATTCGGCAGATGCAACTAATTGCGGAATGCCGTAAGGGTCTTTCAGATTTTCATGCAATCTCACATGGTTTTTCTCTATAGGCACACATTCACCCATCATCCATGAACTCACATACCATTGATTGCTCATTTTTGGATAAAGCAGATTGTTTTTCAAGTCCTCACCAATCCCTTCACGACTAGAATAAGACCCTCTACCTGCACCAACTCCTGCAGCATAACCTCTTAAAAAGTCTGTTTCCTGAGAATACAGGTTTCTGAATCGGGGAACATAACCATTACTCGGATTTTTACCGTCGGTTGTTTTATCTAAAAAGCCATCAAACTCAGCCGATATTTTGCCCCTGTAATTATGCCATGCGATAAATTTACCCAATAGACCGCTATCATTCCCTAAGCCATTCGGAAAACGATTAGAGATAGAGTTTAATAAAATCAGATTAGAATTCAGCGCTGAGCCATTTACAAAGATGATTCTGGCATAATACTCAATCATTTCTTTGGTATTTGTATCGACTACCCTCACACCGGTGGCTTTATTGAGTTTTTCATCAAAAATAATCGAGTGAACAGTAGAGAACGGTCTCAGAGTCATATTTCCTGTCTTAGCTGCCCAGGGAAGGGTAGAGGCGTTGCTACTGAAATAGGCTCCATAAGGACAACCTCTGTTGCAAAGATTACGATGCTGACATTTGGCTCGTCCCTGTTGCAGGTGAATCGGTTTCGTGTCAGTAACATGCGCACAACGCCCCTGAATCACATGGCGTTTGCTATCATATTCTTTTACCAAAACCTGTTTCAGGTGTTTTTCTACACAATTCAGTTCAATGGGTGTCAGAAATTCTCCGTCTGGTAATTCCTGCAAACCGTCTTTATTGCCTGATATTCCTGCAAATTTCTCTACATGACTATACCAAAGGGCTATATCCGCATAACGGATAGGCCAATCTACCGCAAATCCATCGCGTTTCGGGCCTTCAAAATCCAGGTCGCTCCATCTTTGGGTCTGTCTGGCCCACATCAACGATTTTCCACCTACATGATAGCCACGAACCCAGGTAAAAGGTTTTTCCTCAACAAAAGGTTGTATACCATCTTTTAAAGCAAAAGGGAGTGTTTCTTCTCTCAAAAATGCTCCTCTGCCTTTAGGATACTCGCTTCTTACCGACAAAGGTACTTGCCCGCGATGCTCAAAATCCCAAGGATTTTTCATGGCGGTCGGGTAGTCTGTCACGTGTTTAATATCTTTTCCGCGCTCCAGCACAATCGTTTTCAAACCTTTCTCGCACAATTCCTTAGCTGCCCAGCCACCGCTAATACCCGAGCCAATGACGATGGCATCGTAGGTATTTTGTTTTTTTGCATCTATCGCCAGATTTGCCATTTAAAGTTTTTGGTACAGGTGAATAGCTTATTTTTTGACAGGAACACAGCCGTAATAATGACCAGGTGCCATATTATAATGCAAAAACTCTGTTTGTACGAATTCAGAGGTTGTATAACCCAATATAGTCAGGTTCTTTACCAGGCTGTAAAAGTCTTTTATTTT
>CALRLS020000486.1:0-4308 GCA_943368815.1 Cyanobium sp. NIES-981 | reverse complement strand
TTTCAGCACGTAAGTATCGTCCTATTACTTTTGATGCCGTAGTAGGACAGTCTCATATCACTACCACCCTGCAGAATGCTATCCGGACCAATCATCTGGCGCAGGCATTTTTGTTTTGTGGACCTCGTGGTGTGGGTAAGACTACCTGTGCCAGAATTTTAGCCAAAACTATCAACTGTCAGAATCTGGGTGAAGATATTTCGCCTTGTAATGAGTGCGAATCGTGCAAGAGCTTCAATAATAACGCTTCTTTCAATATTCATGAACTGGATGCGGCTTCGAACAACTCGGTAGAAGACATTAGAAACCTGACTGACCAGGTAAGGTTTCCCCCCCAATACGGCAAATACAAGGTATATATCATAGATGAGGTGCACATGCTTTCGCAGGCAGCTTTTAATGCTTTTCTGAAGACATTAGAAGAGCCGCCCAGCTATGCTATTTTTATTCTGGCTACCACCGAGAAACACAAGATACTGCCTACGATTCTGAGTCGCTGCCAGATTTTTGATTTTAATCGTATTCAGATAAAAGACATGGCCGACCACCTGGCTAATGTCGCACAAAAGGAAGGTATCAAGGCTGATTATCAGGCTTTGGAACTGATAGCTCAGAAGGCTGATGGCGGATTGCGTGATGCCTTGTCGATGTTTGACCTGAATGTAACCTTTGCGGCAGGTAATGAGTTGACGCATAGCTCGGTATTAGAAAACCTGCATATACTCGACTATGATTATTATTTCAGAATGACTGAATTTTTGTATGGTAGTGATATATCAGGGGCTTTATTATTATATAATGAGGTATTGGAAAAAGGCTTTGACGGGCATCAGTTTGTGGTAGGCCTCAACGAGCATTTCAGAAACCTGATGGTAAGTAAAGACCAGCAGACTGTGAAACTATTGCAGGTAGCTGAATCGACCCAGAGACGTTATTTAGAACAATCAGGCAAATTGCCTTTAGGCTATATACTGTCTTCATTAAGTGTCGGAAGCCATCTGGATATTAACTATAAATCAGCCAAAAACCAACGATTGCATGTTGAAATTGGCCTGATGAAGCTTTCACAGATTCAGAATGTATTGAATTTAAGCGAATTGCCAGCCGGTAATCCGGACGAAAAAAAAAAGAGTAATATAAATGTACCACAGCAGGCTACGGTGCAGAACTCCGTTAGTCAGCCTGTAAGTGTTACACCTACTATAACCCATCTGCCACCTGCTACACCTGTTGTGAGTGCACAGGTAAAGAACGAAACTCCGGCTGTAGTCACTCAAAGACCTAATTTTACACCTTCGAAATTCAAATCGACGAGTGTTGATATAGACCTTCCGTCTTCTAATGACAAAGGGAATCAGGGTAATGAATCTAAAATTAGCAATGTTAACTCCAATAAAAGTTTTACTGCCGAGCAAATCAAAAGAGAATTATATCTTTTTGCTGATTCCCGTGGTAATGCTACCATAGAGGTAATGCTGAAACGTGATTTTGGCCTGGAGGGAAGTATCCTGAAACTTCGCCTGGACAATCAGGTGCAAATGGATTTGCTGACACAAATGAAACAGGATTTGGCTGTACATCTCCGTCAGCAATTACAGAATAATACCATTCAGATTGCCGCAGAAATTGTTGAAAGTCAGCAGGAGCGCCGCCCCTACACAGCGCAGGAAAAGTTTGAATTCCTCGCCAATAAAAACCCGGCTCTTTGGGATTTGAAAGATAAATTGGGGATGGAGTTAGTGTTTTAAAATGTTTTGGAGTGATATTTAAGAACAAAGTTTCACAGTCAGATAACACTCCGTGAACCTCCGTGCAAAACCCGGTGAAACTCCGTGGTTAAATATTTTGCCCGCTTAGCACAGCAAAATCATTTCATTTAGAAATTTTTCCTCGAAATTGGATTTGGTGTATTCTAAAGATAATCATGGTATCTATATCATACTTTTTAAACAATGGAAACTAAAAGAAATCGAAGAAAAGAGAGGGAAATAAAAGTTTATAAAACCCCTGAAGAAGCATTAGAAGCTAAGCATGAAAAAGCAAGAAAGTTTATAAAAAAAATAGATTTATCTCAAATTGCGGTTTTACATCCTACTAAAAACCCATAGCAGTCAAAGCCGCCCTTGCTTTGTTGTCAATTGATGTTTTGTATTCGTGTTTTTTGTAGGAAATGGCTTTCTCAAAATAGGTTTTTGCTCTTAGTTTCTGATTCTTCTCCTGATATATATAGCCTAGTTGCAGGGCTGCACTTGCACCAAAATGCCATTGATAATCCTTGTATTTATCTGCCAGCGCAATAGCCCTTTCATAATAGGCAATAGCTTTGTCTGATTGTTCGGTTTTGTGATATATACGGGCTACTCTATAATTATAATCTGCTTTGTCTTTAGGTAGTGTGAATGTGTTTTCAGATAGATTCTCTGCTTCATCTAATGCTTTATCATAATAGCCTGCATCGAAAGCGAGACGAATCTTTATCAGTGATTTATGCGGCAGTGTATTGGTTTTATTATAAGACTCATAAAATTTCTGCGCAGCTTTATCAGACTCAGCAACTGTACTACCGACTGTCGGGATTTTTCCGATATACGCCAGGCCTTTCCTGGCATCCCCTTCCAGCCAATTGCATAAAAATAGTTTATAGTAAGTATCTTTTAGAAAGGTTTTTCCTTTAAAATTCCGGATATAATTCTGGTAATAGACACTTGCCTGCTGGTAATTGCCCTTAAAAAGATTGACCTCGGCTTTGTATAGTTCTGCTACAGGAAAATATAAGTATGAAGCATTATAGGGGCTTTTGCGGATTAATTGAGCGGCCTGCTCGGTACGCCCACCTTTGAGAGAAATAGCTGTTGTTAAATAATTAAGGTTGAGATTATCTTCATTGGAAGCCACAGTTTTTAATAATGCCTCGTTAACATTACCGTTATAAGGCAGAATATAAGCCTGAATAAAAAACTGACAGAAGCTGGCTTCCAGTCCCCATGTTTTATCGTGAGCGGCCAGTTCCAGCTCTTTTAGCCCCTGTTGAATATTACCTTTTAAGCCTAAGAAACCAGTGACCCACTTCTGATTTTCGGGAATAGAGCCCACCAGAATATGCAGGCAACCAAGAGATTTTAAATTAGGCACGAAATCAGGGAAGAGCTTTTGGTTTTCTTCTAATAACTTATACGCCTGAATGATGTTCCAGGCGGCTTTTACTTCGTGTCCGAAGCGGATTTTGAGTAGCGCCCAATGGATTTTAAGTTCTGCCCTCAGAAAACGGTTGTACGGCGATTTTTTATCGGTTTTTTCGATTATATCTAGTCGCTCGTCTTCTTTGTCTGTTAGTTTTTCATAAGCTGATTCATCTTCTGAATTGAGCAATTCTACCATATCGGCATAATTCTCTGTATAGACCCTGAACGGATTGTTGGGGCTTTCTTTAAATATTAATTCTCTGCCTGAATTTACCTTTAGTTTAAATATTTCGGCATAGGCTTTTTGTAGATTGGGAGTGAAATCAGTATCGGAAGCAAAGGCAGGAACAGAAAGAGTAAGAAGTATCATCAGAATTCCGGAAACAGAATTCAGGTATGCATGGGCAATATGTCGGTTGATGCGTACCAAGCTTTATGTAAATAAAAAAAAGCCAAATCTTCGTATGATTGAAAATTTGGCTTTTCATGGCAAAAAGAGAGATTATTTTCTGACTATCTCGATTGCGTCAACATCGGCAAAGATACGGCCACAGTGTTCGCAAACGATGATTTTCTTTTTATCTTTAATATCAGCCTGACGTTGTGGAGGAACGATGTTAAAACAACCACCACAGGCACCACGTTTTACCATAACTACTGCCAGGCCATTGCCTGCATTTCCACGGATACGGTTATAGGCATTAATCAGGCGTTCTTCAACATGAGTGGCAGCTTTGTCACGGCCTCCAATTAAATTCCTTTCTTCTTCCTGACTTTCAGCAACCAATACGTCGAGTTCTTTACGTTTTACTTCAAGGTCTTTTTTACGGGAATTCATAGCCGACTCTACGTCTGCTATTTCAACGTTTTTATTTCTGATTTTAAAATCAGCTTCTTTGATACGTTTGTCGGCCAACTGAATCTCCAATTCCTGCAATTCCAATTCCTTAGAGATTGCATCGTATTCGCGGTTGTTACGCACATTCATTTGCTGGTCTTTGTACTTCTGAATCAATTTTTCGGCATCTTTTTTATTCAAACGATACCCGTTGATTTCAGCATCTAAAACGTCTACTTCTTTTTTGAATTTTGAGATACGTGTTTCAAAGCCAATCACCTCATCTTC
>CALRLS020000485.1:0-4322 GCA_943368815.1 Cyanobium sp. NIES-981 | reverse complement strand
TCAATCTGCTGGCCTATCAGTCGCTTCATGTGCAGCATAAACATACTCATTGTACTCTCTAATATTTCCTGAAAAAGCGACTCCTTAGTCCGGAAATAATAATGCAACATCGTACGGCTAATTCCTGCCTCTTCTGCAATCTGGGTAGTACGGGTACCCTTAAATCCATTTTTATGAAAAATTTTCTCAGCAGCTTCCAGTATCTTCTGCTTGGTGTCGTTGTCTATTTTCGCCATAAACTTAATTGTTCGACAAAATTGTTTATAAAAAATTTATAATGCAAGTTTTCTTATGTGTTTCTTGAAGAAAATTTCAGAAATTGAAAAATGCAGATTTTAATTGATAAATAAGCAAAAAAACTGAGAGATAAATGCTTATCTCTCAGCCGGAGTTATTCTATTAAAAGAATAACAATAAAAATCAAAAGCGATTATGAATTATCTCTCATCCACGATTCAATACTGGTCTTTTGGAAATGCAATCTGGCTGTAATCACCAATGCAATGATTGGCCCAAGAGATAAACCAATAAAGAGAAACAGAATAAAAATTACGAACAGCGCATAAATACTCCAACCAATTTTTGTTAAGTCTTCTTCATAAATATCATAGCCTGTCAGTTTCATAGCACAATAACTGGCATAGCCCAGCAGTAGCCATGAAAGTACTTGCAGGTAGCCCATTTTGTCTACAGTCAAGGCAACAAGCAAGCCTAAAAGTACACCTAAGCCACAAACAGCAATAGCAACAATAGATAGGATTTTCAGGGTTTTACGGGCAAACATAGGGTATTTGTTTAGGGTGATGTATTATTATTAATATTTTCCTTAAATATTAATAATTTTTCCGAGGAATAAATAAAAAATAGATACTTATAAAATAAAAAGTTTTAACTAGGGATAATAGGCCGCATTGTGGCAATTATATTGAGTCAATCAAATAATAAAGCCATTCGTACTCTCACCCTACAGATGCTGAGTATAAATGGCTATTATATAAGCTTAAGTATAAGAGCAGATTATAACTTCAACTCCAGTTTGTTAGCAAACTTCTGTGCTTTCAGCGACAATTCCGTCGCAAGAAAACAATGGTCTTGTGTCATGGCTGTTTCTGTCCGGTTCACAATATCGCTCACTAACTGTCCACCGAATGGCAAGGGGTCTTTACTGCAATCGAGATATTTAGTCTCTTTATTATTTACCAGATACAGGTTATTGCCAGTATCTTTGATAGCAATGTCTATATTCTTGCGAATCTCAATGAAACCTTCTGTGCCTAAAATTGTCAATCGGCCATCTCCCCAGGTTTTTAAACCGTCAGGCGTAAACCAGTCTACTCTGATATAACCTGTGCCTCCATTACCTCTCACCATAGCATCACCGAAATCTTCAAACAGCGGAAACTCAGGGTGGTTCACATTCCCTACCTGCGAACTCACAATTTCACCCTTGGTTGAGCCTGTAAAAAACAGAAACTGGTCGAACTGATGCGAAGCTATATCGGTAATAATACCCCCGAATTTGGCACGGTCGAAAAACCATTCCGGACGGGTTTTGGTGTTCATTCTGTGCGGCCCTAATCCTATTGTTTGTATTACTTTGCCAATGGCGCCTTCTTTTATCAATTCACCTGCTTTTACGGTCGCTCTGTTTTCAAAGCGCTCGCTATACATAATCGAATAGATGCGCTTGGTTGCTTTTTGCACTTTTCTTGCCTGTGCCAATTGTTCAAGGCTTGTAATGCCGGGTTTATCGGCCATAAAATCCTTGCCATGTTGCATGGCTCTGATGCCGATTGGTGCACGTTCGCTGGCGATAGCGGCACTTAGTATGAGTTGTATTGAAGCGTCTTCCAATATTTCTTTCTCACTTGCAGCTTGCTTTACATTCGGGTAGCGTTTTACATAAGCCGCCATTAAATCCGGCTCTTTGGCATATACGGCTACTAATTCTCCGCCACCACGCACAATGGCCTCTGTCATACCGTAAATATGCCCATGATTAAGCCCTATAACAGAAAAACGGATACTCGGCGCTATATTTTTATAGATATAAGGTGCTTCAATAGAAGCAGTTTTTGCAGTAATTTCATTTACAAGGCTTGAAGAAAGTACAAGCCCCGCAGTGCTTGCGAGACTATTCTTCAGGAATTTACGGCGGTTATTCTGATTGTTTTCCATAGTTTAATCAGCTTGTTTTATTGGGTTTTGGTTGCCAGTTTTAAGGCCTGGGTAGTAGTATAATATTTGGCAATCATGTTGGGTACCTCCCATACAGGTAATTTGCCTTGTTTCAGAAATTCAAGGTATTTTTCGGTTACTCTTCCGAAATGCGCTTCGTGACCTTCTTTGTATTTTTCCGGAATCTCCACTTCCCAGCCTTTGTCGTTTTTCTTTACACTCACACCCGGATATTTTTTCTCAACGGCTGCTATTGCCTGCATTAAACCTGCTTCGTATACTTTATCAGTTTTGATAGGTTCTATATAAAGCGTTGGCTTATAGTTTTGTTCAGCCCCTTGTCTGATGATAAGGTTAGCCTTAGTACCTCGCATAATGGAGTAGTGCGTATCGCCACCACCTTCCGGTGCCTGATAAGCCCAGATAACAGATGCTTTGGCATGTACTCCCTTTACCTGATAATTGATTTCACCATTTGAATATACTTTTAATACATCATTCACCACATCCTTTTTCAGATAATCAGGAAAACCTTCAGTTTTGGTAATGGTTTTAAACTGGCTCAAAGACATATCGGTTGCCCAGCGACGCACATTCCCTAACTTAATATCTTTGTGATAATCAATAATCTGATTTGGGAAACATTCCCATTGAATCAAATCCACGAGGTGCGTAGTTACATCAACAATACCTTCACCTTGCTGTGCTACATCCATAAACCATGATGGACGTGTCAATACACTACCCGACACATATTTATAAAAATGATGCACACTCTCTTTGGTAACTGCAGGATTATCCGGTGTTCCTTTTTCTAATTTCCCGAAAGCCGCAGGCAGCATCGAAAACTCTCTTTGCAGCAAGGTAGTAATCTCATAACGCTCAGTCATAATATCATAAAGCAATACTTTTTTTTGCGCTGCCGTAGCAAAGGTCTTTTTGAGTTTCTCAAAGTCTTTGCCATCGATTATCATGGGCTTATCGGCCAATACATTCAGTCCTGCATTGATTGATTTCTGGACATAATCGGCTTTTATTTTATTGTTTCCTGCAATCACCACTACATTGCCCGCTTTTTCTGCCAGCATTTTTTCAAAATAATCGCTACCTGTATAGGTCTTTTCCTGCCAGGCAGTAGGATTATCCTTACGGGCATTGTATCCCTTAATACGTTGTAAGTGAAAATCAAGATCGGCACCTGCTGGGGCATAAACCCGTACTTCGGGACTTACTTCCGGATACATATTTTTCTGTACCAAAGCGGCATGAAAATGACCGGGGTCAAGGGTAATCAGTTTAATTTCTTTTGAACTCTGGGCAGATGCCTTCATATTTAATAAGGTATTTAGTGCTAAAGCAAAGCCTATCGCTACATATGTTTTTCTCATCAGGTATAATGTAATTTATTTACTCATTTTTATGGCATACGCACTTCTTTGCGGTCTTGACAATAGTGCATTCGCTTCATTGTCATTCTTAAAACGTTCTGTTTTATAATCCCAATACAATTTTCTTTTCAGTTTCATGGCTGCATGATGTAGTAAACAGGCAGAACAAGAACGATGTCCGATTTCAGCCGGTGCAATTGGTTCTTTACGTGAAGCCACGCTTTTCAGCCAGTTGCCATGATGATCTGTACTTACAGGCATATGCAATTCATTCGGCCCGATTTCAGAGCTAATAATTTTAGGGTCGCTTGCATCTAATTTTTTAGCTGCGTTTTGCTTCGCTATCGGGTCACTTGAAGTAACAGCTCCATCACCACGCGAAACAAAAATCCAGCCTTCTGTACCTTCAAACTTTATTCCGTTCGGAATCTCATTACTTATAATCATCTCAACACCATTCTCATACATTGCATGGGTAGTAAAAATACCATGTACATTCCATAATCCACTGGTAGGAAAATCGGCTTTACCCCATATTTCAGTTGGTTCCGAATATTCAGTATCCATTCCCCAGTGTGCTATATCTATATGGTGTGCACCCCAACCAGTAGGGTGTCCAATAAAATGAAAAAGTTCTTGCAATTTTGTAATTGGAAAAGAACAAAATATATGCAAGAACCCAAGCACTGGAATGCTTTAGGAACAAATATAGTTAGATTAAGGGCAAAAGTCAAAAGTAGTCGAAGAGAGAATAGG
>CALRLS020000484.1:0-4322 GCA_943368815.1 Cyanobium sp. NIES-981 | reverse complement strand
ACAGGGTCTTACTTCATAGGACTCTATGGTTTTTCCTGCAAACTCACCAGACTCTACCTTGATTTTAACCGAAGAGCCTCCCGTATCTAAAGTTTGAAATACAAACATGACCGTAATATTTAAATAGTTTTAAAATCAGTTACTTTTTACTAGGGGCTTACATCAGGCAGATAACTATTATTTACACTCCACAGCATTTTTTATACTTCTTACCACTTCCGCAACTACAAAGGTCATTTCTGCCTATGGTATCTGCGCCAATAATCGGTGATTTTACACCCGTCGGGATTTTATTCCGTTTCAGAAAGTTGTCAAAGAATTTTATCATTCTTTGATGGCGGTTGCCTAATGTTCTTCTGAATCTATCCGCCTGTGTGTATCTGATTTCTCTGATGATTTTTGTTACAGGCATTGTCTTATCATCCAGTTCCCCCATTGATACCTCCTGAGTTTCATAATCATACCAGAGCTCTAGTGAAGGTTGTTCGTCATAATTTAAGGATAGGAACAACAAAACGTTGTGGCAATTGCAGGAAGGCTGCACACAATAAAAATCACTTATCAGATATTTGGCACCATCTATCTGGATATTCAAATCAATAGACCAGGGAAGAACCTCGTAGTAAGAAACCATCTGAGATCCCTGCAATACCTTTTTATAATTGGCAAAATCCACTTCTATCATATCGGCATCTGCCATTTCTGATGCCATGCCTTTCAGGTCTTTGAAAAAGGAGTTTAACTCAGTCCATTGCTCGTCAGATACTTCATTTTCTAATGATTTCAGATAGGCATCTTTAGTGCTGTCAATATTTTCTGATTCAGTATATTTTAAAATATGCTTAGTTGACACATCTAATGCATACAATTGTTCTTCGGCTTCGTCGGCAAAGTAAATATTTCCGCAAGGGCAGGCTAAGTCCATACAAGGCTGTAAATCAGTAGACTTCAGTATTTTTCCGGCAAAATCTCCCTCTCCGATTTCGAAATTGACGTACGCCTCTTTTGGGTTTTTAATTTGGTAGGTGAACATGGTTAAGGTTTCTGTAATTTTTATAAACGTATTAAGATAAAATACGTTGTGTTTCTGATTTTATGAATTCCATATCAGCATTATATGGATTATCTCTTAAATATTGAATCCAAAATGATAAAACAGTCACGCTTGGAGGACTTCGTTTTTTTAGCTCCTTAAATAAATTTTTGAAATCTACAGAGTGTAAATCTTCGTTTTCGCTTTTGGACGATTTAGTGATTTTAGTTAACTCTTTAAAATCATGAGGCAAATTATAATCAGTTAAAGAGATTCCTGCTTCATTTGCATTAGATATAATCCATTTTTCAATAGCAGGATTAATAAAAATCAAATAATGATTCCCATATTTATACAATTGAAGTATATTCGGTATTTCTGAAATCAATTCAAAGTATTTCGCATATCCTAATTCCTGCTTATCTCTATCTACAATACCAACAGCAAAACCACCTGCAAATTTTTCTTGCATTACTTTTACTACTGTTGAACAGCCTTTCTGATGATTGTAACGATTTAATGGAGGAACGAGTGCTTTGACTAACTTAGTATCAATGTAACACTCCGGAATTATATGCAAATCCATCAGTGTGTATAAGCTTCATTATTAAAAAATAAATCAACTCCGTTGATATAGACCTCTTCAACTTCTTCTCTGCTTAGAGGTTTTGCAACAGTTTGCCCATCTTTAAAATCAACCATAAATATAGCTAGGTCTTCACGGGCATTCTCTAAAAAATCATTTACTATGATTGGGCTATGCGTAGCCATTATAAACTGGTTTGTTTTTGAATTAATGACCTCTTGTGTAAATTCGGCAATATATGGCGGAAACGCATGAGCTTCCGGTTCTTCGAAAATCAAAATCGAATTTTCATTTGATGCCACAGCCGTTTTATAAAAGATTATCCGTTGAAGAGTATCTGCAATTGCACTATATGGTAATATAAAAACAGCATCATTTCCATTTATATCAAAATCTACCAGTACCTCTAAAGTGCCTTGTCCACTATTTAAGACAAGTCTTAATCCATCATGGCTAAACCAACTATTGATTTTTTCTCTTAGCTCGGGATTTAATCTTATTACATATTCAAGATTATCTCCATGCGGAGCAATTAAAAATGGTTTATAATCTTTTATTTTTTTAAATAAATTACCATTTAAAAAAACATATTTTCTAAAATTAAAATCATTTAATTTGGATTTATCTGATTCTGAAAATGATATAGTATCCTTAACATTACTCGCAAAAGTTGAAGAAGCGCCTGAATGATTAAGCTCACTATCAAAATCAAGAATTGTTTCGTAGCTATTAAATTCTTTTTTAAAAAACACCCCAGATTCAAAAGAAAACTCTAATCCTCCAAATTTCTTGTCAAAATCTATTTTACATTTAATGTTTAAGCGTCTATTAGCCTTGATAGCTTTTATTATACTACTATTCTTTGTTTCTCCTAAGAAAAATAGTTGGCTAGGCTCTTTTAAGCGAATAAGATTATTTATACTTCCTGAATTCTTATCAAAAAATAATGGCAAATTAAATACAGATAATGCCTCTAAAATATTAGACTTGCCAATATTTGGTCTTCCAATAAAGAGATTGATTCTTCTGAACTCTTCTAATTCTAAATTCTTAATAGATTTAAAATTAACTATTTGTAATTTTTCTATAAAATGTTCCATATAGCATTTCTTAATACTCAAAAATACAGCAAAAATGTATAAGAAAAAAGACAACCCCTAAGAGTTGCCTTCCAAATATCATTCTTTCTTTAAACCTCAATCATAATTCAAAACAGGGCTTAACCATTTCTCGACATCCTCCACACTCATATCCTTGCGGTGCGCATAGTCAATGATCTGGTCTTTGCTTATTTTACCTATCGTAAAGTATTTGCTTTCGGGGTGAGAGAAATACCAGCCACTTACCGAGCTTGCCGGATACATGGCAAAACTTTCGGTCAGTTCTATGCCTATTCTCTCTGCTTGCAGCAAATCGAATAAGGCACGCTTTTCAGTATGGTCCGGGCAGGCCGGATAACCCGGTGCCGGACGGATACCTTTGTATCTTTCAGAAATCAGTTCTTCATTACTAAGGACTTCATCTGTATCATAACCCCAGTATTCCTTACGCACTTTCTCATGCATTAATTCGGTGAATGCTTCTGCCAGACGGTCGGCAATGGCTTTGAGCATGATTGAATTATAATCATCGTGGTCTTTTTCGTATTGTTCCAGAAGCGGTTCAATACCAATTCCGGCCGTTACGGCAAAGGCACCAATATAATCTTCTTTATGAGAACTTATCGGAGCAATAAAATCAGATAAACATAGATTTGGCAGATTCTGGGCTTTAAGGTTCTGCTGGCGTAAATGGTGTAAAGTGACCATAGCATTAGCATTTTCCACCAATTCGCCGTTTTCGGCAACTGCTGTGTTACTCAATACTCTATAACCCTTGCCTCTCAGGCTACCTTGTCCGGCTAAATCGTAGTTATACTCTTCAAAATTATGCAATATAATATCATCACCTTCTGCATTGGCCGGATAAAAGCCTATCACCGCTTTGGCTTGTAAGGACTTATCAGCAATGATTTTCTTTAAGGTCTTCTGTGCATCATCATATAATTTTTTCGCCTCTACTCCTACTACCTCATCATTAAATATTTTGGGGTATTTACCTGCCAATTGCCAGGTCTGGAAGAAAGGCGTCCAGTCAATATATTTGGCTATTTCAGCCAGATCATAGTTATCAAAAACCTTGGTCCCTAAAAACTTCGGCTTCACGGGCTGAAAACTTGCCCAGTCTATCGGCACATGATTTTGGCGTGCCTTTTCAATGCTTATAAAGTTTTTATCTTTCTGGCGGCTGGCGTGTTCAACTCTCAGATTAGCATATTGTGTCTTGATTTCATCAAAAATCTCCTGATGAGTTCGGTCATTCTGCATTAAACGGCCTGCAACAGGTACGCTCTTTGAGGCATCGAGCACGTGAATAACCGGGCCTGAATAATGAGGGTCAATCTTAACAGCCGTATGAATACGTGAAGTAGTAGCCCCACCAATCAGCAAAGGCATTGTAAAGCCCTGGCGTTCCATTTCTTTGGCTACGCCCACCATCTCATCAAGGCTTGGAGTAATCAGACCTGACAGACCAATAATATCAACATTATGCTTTCTTGCTTCTGCCAGAATCTTGTCTGTTGGTACCATTACACCCAGGTCAATCACCTCATAATTATTACAGCCTAATACTACCCCGACAATGTTTTTACCAATATCGTGT
>CALRLS020000483.1:0-4327 GCA_943368815.1 Cyanobium sp. NIES-981 | reverse complement strand
TTCAAATGACATTCCGGACAATGTGTATGCATTTCCGTCATTTTGCCGAATACAAAGGGATTTTTGGTCAGGAATACATCACCCTCCTGACAACGAGGGCATTTCATTTTTATAGCGGCTTCAACTTTGTTCATAATAGTATTTATTTAATGATACAAAGATAAAGCCTGCCTTTTGCTAAACTCTGGTAGCAAATATAGAATCTATGGTACTGGTTACTGATTTGGGTGTTTTTGAATTTGTAGAGATTTAAATTATATGGTTGGCCTTCTCTGTGATAATAATTGGCTCTCGCACATGTGCCTTCGACTCCGCTCAGGCAACGGGCTAGGGGCAGTAGTGAATTAAACTGTCATTTGGGTTTTATTTAAAAAACATTGAATCTTCAAATGGCGCAGTCGAAGGCCCGATTAAGCAGCAGAATTGGCAAAGAAAAGCCCGATTATCCTATCAGAACAATCGGGCTTTCAAAATCAAATATTTATCTTACAAATTCCCTTTTTTAAACTCTTTCACAGCATAATCAGCAGCACGGGCAGTGATTGCCATAAATGTAAGAGAAGGGTTTTGTGTTGAGTTTGATGTCATACAGGCACCATCAGTTACGAACACGTTTTTGCAATGATGCATGGCGTTCCATTTATCGAGCAATGAGGTTTTAGGGTCATTACCCATACGTACACCGCCCATTTCATGAATATCCAGACCCGGCGCTTTTTTAGGATTATCGTGGGTTCTTATATTGGTGAAACCTGCCTTTGTGTACATTTCAGTCATTTGCTCATGGAAATCCTTAATCATTTTCTCGTCGTTATCATCATAAGCTACCGATGTTCTGATTAACGGAATCCCCCAGGCATCTTTCTGGTCTTTATCAAGCCTTACGAAATTGCTTTCTTTCGGAATCGTTTCACCCATCATGTGTGAGCCTACACGCCAGTTGCCATATTTTCTATTAAACAGGTTAGTTTTCAAATCTTCACCTATACCGTTATTATCGGCGTATTCCATGCGGCTGCCGCTGAATCCGGCTGCATATCCACGCAAGAAATCCGTTTCTTGTTTTACCAGGTTACGGAAACGTGGAATATAACTGCCGTTCGGACGGATGCCTTCTGTTTTCGAATCCAGCAGACCTTCATATTCACCTGAGATAGTAGTACGGAAATTATGGAATGCGATATATTTACCCAACAAACCATTATCGTTTCCTAATCCATTAGGGAAACGATTAGAGGTTGAGTTCAATAAAATCAGGTTGCTGTTAATAGTTGCCGCATTTACAAAAATAACTCTTGCATAATATTCAGTCATTTCTTTAGTATGTGCATCAATTACCCTCACACCGGACGCTTTGTTTTTCTTTTCATCATAGATAATCGAATGAACTACCGAATCAGGTCTTAAAGTCATTTTACCTGATTTAGCAGCCCACGGCAGGGTAGAGGAGTTACTGCTGAAATATCCTCCATAAGGGCAACCTCTCTGGCATAATGAGCGGTTCTGGCATTGTCCGCGCCCTTGTTGCGTATGAATAGGCTTAGGCTGTGTCAGATGCGCACAACGACCAATGATAATCGGACGAGAGCCTTTATAATGCTTCGCCATTTCACTTGTAAAGTGCTTTTCTACACAGGATTGCTCGTGAGGAGGTAAAAATTCACCATCCGGCAATTGTGGCAAGCCATCTTTATTGCCCGAAATGCCTGCAAATTTCTCTACATGACTATACCACGGAGCAATATCTGCATATCTTATAGGCCAGTCTATCGCAAAACCATCACGCGCCGGGCCTGTAAAATCATAGTCAGACCAGCGTTGTGTACCTCTGGCCCACATCAATGATTTTCCACCAACCTGATACCCACGAATCCAGTCGAAGGGTTTATCCTGTATATATGGGTGTTCGTTATCTTTTACAAAAAAGTGCGCAGCGTCTTCGTTGAATGCATAACAACGGCTGGCAATAGGGTTGGCGTCTTTAATGGCTTTTGGCAACTGACCTAAATGCTCAAACTCCCAGGGTTGCATCATGGTAGTAGGGTAGTCGGTTACGTGGCGTACATCACGGCCACGTTCCAGTACCAATGTCCGGAGTCCTTTTCCGGTTAGTTCTTTGGCCGCCCAGCCACCGCTGATACCCGAGCCAATCACGATAGCGTCAAAGGTGCGGTCTTTGACTGAATCTATATTTAAAAATGACATAATAGCTTAAAGAAGAATAGAATTGAAATAAGGTAAACTAACGCATCCGGATTTATGCTTTTACAGGTACACAACCATGATAAAAGCCGGGAGCCATATTGAATTTAATGACATTCACCATGTAGTATTCTGAGTTGGTATAGCCCTGAATCGTCAGACGCTTAATCATATTCGCAAATTGCTTGCTGGTGCTGTCAGACGAATCAAGCATTTTGTTCATCAAGTCTTTTCTTTGTGTGGCATCACAAGCCACAAAAGATTTCTGATAGCTTTGTTGTGCGAGTTCTTCAGTCTTTTTGAGGCCGTCTTTAAAAGTCTTTTGTTGCGCTTCGCCATAGCAGTCGTTAATCATTCGCATGGCAAACTGATGAACTTTCAAAGATTTTGCGCCGGGGGTAGTGTTTTCAGGAATGATGGTTTCGACGATTTCGCCTAGTAGTTCTTCATCATTGTAGGAATATCTGGAGTTTTTACCAATAGACTCAGGTGTCCAGTTCGATGCCCATGATGGCAATGCTACCATACTCCCGAATGCTAAGGATAAGTTTTTAATTGCGTTTCGCCTTTGCATAATTATTTTAATATTTAATAGTCGTAAAACCATACAAATTTAAATATTAAAACTCAAAATGCCGATGCTTTATTATGATAAAATTTAATCAGTTGCTTACTTAGCTAGAAATACCTAGTTCCTGGATCTTTTTTCATAAGATTTACCATACTTCTTTTTCTTCTCGGCTTCATGGTCACGTCTTACATTTATCTTCTGGTTTTTCTCAGATTTTTCATGAAAAGCCGGACCTCTTTCTATTTTTTTCTTAGGTTTCACGGCTAATTCTTTCATCACAACCACTGGCATTTCGTCCTCTGTCAGTTTGTCCGAAATCTCCAGTTGATCGGGTAAAGGCAGCGTTGGTATCTCATAATTCATCAATTGCTCGATTGCTGCCTTGGTGTCAGTATCTTTATCGGTAAAGAAACTAATGGCAATCCCTTTTTTATCCTGTCTCCCAGTACGCCCGATGCGGTGAATATAGTTTTCGGGTACTTCCGGTAAATCAAAATTAATTACATGTGATACCTCCGAAATATCCAGACCTCGGGCTACTATATCGGTAGCTATCAGGATGCGATATGTTCCATTCTGAAAATTGTTGATGGTATCGAACCGGTTATTCTGAGACTTATTGGAGTGAATAACCCCTAGTTGTGAAGAAAACTCCATTTCTAATTCATCATATAATTGGTCAGCTAATTGTTTGGTTGCCACAAAAACCAAAACCTTGCTTGTTTCAGCTGGTTTTGCTAATAGCAAATCAAGAAAATTAACCTTGGTATAAAAATTAGGCAGATGATAGGCAGATTGTGCAATATTATCAAGTGGTGTTCCGGCAGGAGCTGCTTCTATTTTTACGGGCTGATTAAAATAGGTTTTCAGTATTTCTTCTACCTCATCAGTCAGGGTGGCTGAGAATACAAGATTCTGTCTTTTAGACGGTAGCAAATCCAGTATATTTTCTAATTGCGGTCGAAAGCCCAGGCTCAGCATTTCATCCACCTCATCAATCACCAATTTCTTGATTGATTTAGTCTTTACCACATTCATCGCCAACAGGTCTATCAATCGGCCGGGCGTACCCACCAGTATATCTGTACCATTGGCCAGTTCAGCCACTTGTTGTTTGATGTTTACGCCACCATACACGCCTGTCACTTGCAGGTTCATATATTTAGCCAGTTGTTGTACTGATTCAACTACCTGCGCTACTAATTCTCTGGTCGGTACCACAATCAATATTTGCGGATTCTTATCTTTCGAAAACTGATATTGTCTTAAACCCGGCAACAAATAGGCAAAGGTTTTACCTGTACCAGTCTGCGCTATTCCACATACATCCTTTCCGGACATAACCACCGAATAGGCTTTTTTCTGGATAGTGGTAGGGGTAGTATAGCCTAAATCGTTCAGGGCATTCAGTAATGGTGTATTCAGATTTAATTCTTCGAAAGTCATTATGAGATAAAATTATACTTGTGCCTGCTGAAATGTAGCAGCAGTGTCAATGCTATTAAAATATACTAACGCTCATCGGATATAAGAAGTTTCAAAACCTTACATAAT
>CALRLS020000482.1:0-4331 GCA_943368815.1 Cyanobium sp. NIES-981 | reverse complement strand
TAAATATCATATAAAATTTAATAACACTTTATATATTTTTAAAAAAATTTAATAATAACTTTTTATTAAATAATTTTTATTTATGTTTGTAGCCATATTTAATTTTTTTTTAAAAATATAATAACAACCGTGACCTGAATTAAAGCTATTTTTTAGTAACCCACATTCCTGAATCCACACTTAAATCATTGCCTTTACATACCTGTTAAACCCCGGTATTCTTATCAGAATCACTGAGGTACAATGGTGTATCATTAAAGAATGTTTAACCCTAAATCGTCAAAGTATCGCTTAAATACGCAACAACAAACGCCTCACTATGGAAGAAAAGTATATAGTAGGTAATACTCATTATCCATTACTCCGTGCTTCTGCATAAACCATTCCGGAAGCAGTTTTCATGAGTTTTTTTGGCTTATCATACTAATAATGAAGGATATACGCCAAAAACTATTTAAGAATTTTTAAAGCAATCATTTTTAACCAAGTCAAATTATATGAGAAATTTTTTACCAAAGTTGGTGCTGATATTATTGATGGGCTTTAGCCTGCCGGTATTAGCCCAGACTATTACTGGTAAGGTAACTTCGAACGGAGAGCCTATTCCCGGTGTTTCGGTAACTGTAAAAGGTACAAGCACCGGAACAGTAACAGATCCAGAAGGAAAGTACTCGTTGGCTGTACCTAACCTGAAAAGCACGCTTGTTGTTTCGTTTATCGGTTTCGCAACTCAGACTGTAGAGATAAACGGCCGTTCAATCATCGACATCGATTTAATAGAAGATGCCAAACAATTGAATGAGGTTGTTGTAACTGCCTTAGGTATCAAAAGAGAATCGAAATCAATCGGTTATTCTGCGCAAAGAATCGCTTCAAAAGAATTAGTACAAGCCGCTCCGCCTGATATCGCTTCAGGCTTGATGGGTAAATCAGCCGGTTTGAATATCTCAGTACCTAATGGTGTGCAGGGTGGTTCGCAAAGAATCGTTATCAGAGGTAACAACAGTATCTTAGGTACTAACCAACCTTTGATAGTTATTGATGGTATTCAGGTACAAAACGATCCTGTAGGTGGTACACAAGGTAAAAGCAGTGATGTAACCAGCCCTAAAGACTGGGGTTCGTTCCTGAACTTTATCAATACTGACGAAGTAGAAGATATTACTGTTTTGAAAGGCGCCAATGCTGCCGCACTTTATGGTGCACGCGGTGCAAATGGTGTGATTATGATTACCAGCAAAAAAGGGGGTAAAAGAGAAGGTTTCGGCTTAGACTATAATTTCTCATCTTTATCAACTACTGCCTATCGTTACATGGATGTACAGAATGAGTATGGTTATGGTGGCGCATCTGCCCTATGGTCAGCTACTCAGCCTTTCCCTACTGTTAATGGTCAACCGCGTTACCCGGGTAACTATCCATGGGATGCACAGGATGTGAATAACAATTACCGTAGTGGTGGTTCTATTCCTGGTGGTTATTCATCTTGGGATATTTTCAGCTGGTATGGCCCGGCTTCTTCATGGGGACATAAATTAGATGGTACCGAAATAACCTGGTGGGATGGTGTGAAACGTAAATGGGAAGCACAACCTGATAACAGAAAAGCATACTTCCAGACTGGTAACACCAATACACACAATCTATCGTTCAGCGGTGGTGGGGATTACGGTAGCCTGCGTGTAGGTTTAACCAGATTAGATAACAAAGCCATTGTACCAAATAGCAACTACGACCAGACTAATGTAAACATTGGTTCGTCGTTGAATATCTCTAAAAAAGTTAAGGCCGAAATCACAGGTAGCTATACTAACTATAATCGTTTGAATACACCTGAGTCAGCAAATGACAACGGTTGGGCTAACTTCATGATTCACGGTATGTCGCGTGATTATATTCCATTGGAATTAGATACATACAAAAACGCTGATGGAAGCAAAAACATCTTTGACCAGTCTTCTCCTTTCAAATATTATCCTTATAACAACAATGCGTTCAAGGATATGTTCTGGAAATTCTACGAAAACAACCAGAGATTATCTCGTAACCAATTGTTAGGCTCTATCCGTTTGTCAGCTGATGTTACACCTTGGTTGAATCTTGCAGGTCGTGCCTCTATTAACAATGCAAATACTGCTATTGAAAGTAAAAATACTCCGGTAGATGTGGCAGGTATTCAGGGCTCATATGGCATGGAAACTATCGCCAATCAGGATTTAAATTTCGAGGCTTTCACTACTTTACATAAAGACGGTTTGTTTGGCTCGAAATTCAACGGTAGTTTATTAATTGGTAATTCAGCACTTCGTAGTAGAAGTCATGGTATCAACACATTGAATTCAGGTAATTTTGACGTTCCGTTTAAATACTATCTGAACAACAACCTTGATAAAACTAAAATCACAACAGGTGAAACCCGTTATGATTTGAATCTGAACTCGTTGTTTGGTATCGCAGATTTATCATACAATAACTATTTGTTCCTGCAATTGACAGGAAGAAATGACTGGTCGTCTACCCTGCCTATTGCTACATCGTCTTATTTCTTCCCATCAGGAAGTTTAAGCTTTGTGTTCACAGAAGCTATTGATGCGTTCAAAAATCAGAATTTCTTAAGCTATGGTAAATTGAAAGTATCGTTGGCGCAAAGTGCCAATGGTGCAAACCCTTACCAGACACAGTACACTTATAATACCTCTACCATTACTAATACTATTAATGGTACTGCTGCTACTTCGTTCGGTGGATTACCTGTGCGTAGCTTACAAACTACATTGCCTCCGGCTGGTTTACTACAACCGCAAAGAAACAAATCGTTTGAAATCGGGACTGAGTTAGGTTTCCTTGCAGGTAAATTAAGCATGGAGTTGACTTATTACCAGACAAGAGCTACAAGCCAGATTCTAAGTTCGTCTTTAGCAACTTCATCAGGCGCTACTGCGGTTACATTCAATACAGGAGAACTTGCTAACAAAGGTTTCGAATTCATTATCAGAGCTACACCAATCAGCACAGGTTCGTTCAGATGGGATTTAGCCCTGAACGGTGCACATAACCAGAACAAAGTTATTTCATTGGCTGAAGGCATCGAACGTTATCCATTAGGTGACCTTTGGGGAACTAACGGTGCATTGATGTACGTAAAAGCAGGTGAAAACTACGGTACTATCTACGGTTATGACTATACTTACCTTAACGGACAAAAAGTTGTAAAAAGAGTAGTTGATAAAACAACTGATAAAGTAGTAGGCACACAATATGTAACCACTGCAGACCCTGTAGCAATCGGAAACACTACTCCGAAATTAACAGGAGGTTTGAGTAACACATTCCGTTACAAAAACTTCAGTTTATATGTATTAACTGACTTTAAAATTGGTGGTGATATTTACTCGGCTGATTACGGTGCTTCAATGGGTCATGGTTTGTCACCAAGTACATTGGCTGAAAGAAACGGTGGAGGTTTACCATACACTTATCCTGATGGTAGCACAGCTAACCACGGTGTAATTTTAGAAGGTGTATTTGCAGATGGCACTAAAAACACTGACGTAGTACACTATATGTATAAATACGCAGGTCAGTACATGGGTTGGTCGAACGTGAAAATGCCTAGAAGTAACCTGGTTTTTGAAAACTCATGGGCTAAAGTACGTGAAGTAAACCTTACTTACTCTGTTCCGTCGGCTATCGTAAAACGTACAGGATTCTTACAAGGACTTGATGTATCGTTTGTTGGCCGTAACCTGTTCTATTTATTCACAACCTTGCCTGACAGAATGAATCCGGAGGCTGTAAACGGTATTGGTAATGCGCAAGGATTCCAATGGTCGCAATATCCGGGTACTCGTGATTTAGGTTTCTCATTAAAAGCAAGGTTATAATCTATTAAACACAGAATCATGAAATATCTATCAAAAATATCTATCATTGCCTTGCTTGTTACTTCGGTATCATGTAAGAAAGATTTTGAAGAAATCAATGCTCCCTGGGACAAGCCCAATAGCGCTTCAACGCCTGAAATGTTCAATGCTGTAATCAGTTCTTTGCCATTAACTGGCGGAGAGCAGTCGGTAATGAATGCATGGATATACCCTATTACACAGCAGGCGGCTATCACATCGGGTTCATACCCTTATGATAATGCCAAAGGCGCTGTATGGGAAAACTATTATTATACATTAGCGAACGTACGCGTAATTGAAGACCGCATTGAGAAGAGTGCAAACCCTGCCTCAATGACAAATGTGTCGGCCATGTTGAAAACTATAATGGCGTATAAGAGCTTTAAAGCTACCAACTATTTTGGTGCTATGCCTTATAAAGATGCC
>CALRLS020000481.1:0-4335 GCA_943368815.1 Cyanobium sp. NIES-981 | reverse complement strand
TACAAAGCGATTGATAAAGAAAAAATTACTCCACAGCAATTGGTCGAATATTATCTTCATCAACCGATGGATTTTGCAACAGGAAGTAAATGGTCATATAACAATGCCAATTTTTATGTGCTTGGTTATCTGATTGAAAAGCTAAGCGGACAATCTTACGCTAACTATCTGCAAGAGCATATATTTCAACCTGCCAATTTGAAAAATACTTATGTGGACAAAGAGGAAGCCATTATAAAAAATCGGGCACATGGTTATACCAATTTCAGGTTGGGTATTTTTAATGCTAATCCATCCGATCCTAAGCTAATGTATTCGTCGGGAGCTATACAATCTACAGTAGAAGATATGTATCGGTGGAATCGGGCCTTGTTAGAAGGAAAATTGTTAAAAAAAGAGACATTGGCTAAGGCTTTTATCCCTCAAAAACTAACAGATGGCAGTGCAACCACTTATGGTTTCGGTTGGCATTTACAGGATTTGCGAAAAAGTCCAACTATCAGGCACGGCGGGCTGGTAAAGGGCTTCACTTCTGAGACATTATATCTACCTGAGGAAGATGTCTATGTAGTTATGCTTTTCAATGCCGAAACAAAAGTTCCTATAGTTGTTTTATCAAGAATACTTGCAAGTATGGCCATAGATAAACCCTATAGTTTTGTGGCAAATCCATCCGTTATTACTGATATTAATGTATATACAGGTCTATATAAAAACAATGTAGGTGAACTGATAAATATTACGAAGAATGACAATAAACTGTATTTTCAACGACCGGGCGGTGTAAGATACCTGATACAGGCTTCCTCAAAAAACAATTTCTTCTTACCATTAAATCACTTATTGGTAGAATTTCAGGAAGATGCCGATAAGAAAATTATCGGCCTGGATTTTAGTCAGGTAGGCATTGGCGTCAGAACCTGGCAAAAAACTGACCAACCCACACTCACACTACTACCTGAAAAATTGCCGGATACAATCTTAAACGAATATGCAGGAAAGTACCTGATTGCAGGGAAAGACACCGTTCAAATTAGAAAAGAAGGTGGCGGCATCGTTCTGCAGCGGGGCACCCCAGTAAAGAAATCATTGATTGCCAACACCACACAGACTTTCAGCATCCTCAACGAAGACCTCCGTCTCGAATTTCAGAAAAATGCACTTGGCACTTATGACTTGATAATCTGGCAGAACAAGGAGAAGATGATGGGGAAGAAGGTGGAGTGAAATTTATTTAATGAATATGCCTGAAATGCACCGATTTAGCAGATTAAATCGGTGAACAGAAAGCAATCATTTCTGGGTTCACCTCATAAACCCCCATCCTACCCAAACCGCCTGTTAGGCGCCTTCGGGTCCAAGGTAATCACATTAAACATATCATAAACTCTGCTGGCGGCGGCTTCTCCGTAGAGGGAGGCTAGTTTTTCGGGGGTTTCGGCATTTGAAATCAGGTGGACTCTGATGCCGGGATGGTCGTAAAGCTCCATCAATACCTTTTCCATTACGTTTACGGGGGTGGTTTTAAACGATTCTCCTCGCACAATGACTGATAATTGTTCACGCCCCAATTCCTCAATCAGCAAATCATATCTTGAAAACCCATAGCCGTTCTCCTCATCGGCTATCGGTTTTTCAGACAGAATACGGCCAATGGTCTGCTCCGGATTGTTCACATAATTCTCCACTATATCCTGCGCTTTCACAATTCTGAACGATGCCATCGGGTTATCCTTAAAAGCTGTCAGCAAGGTAGATTTTCCTGTACCTACTCTTCCTAAAAGGCAAATCCCCTTGTTTCTATCCATAGCCGAGGCCGAGGCAGAATGAAAATAAGTCAGGCATAATTCAAGTGCCTTTACACAATAGTTGTCTGACATGAAATGCCTGGCCGGATTCCTCTCTTTTACAAGGCTGTCCAGATTGACCATTATCCGCTCTCTGAAATCATTCAGGCTTATGTTTCTCATGGCTCGTATCTCTGCCTCCCTGAAAGCCACCTGCTTCTGAGCCGTTTCTATGGCATCCTGTTTCTGCTGTTTTTTCAGGTAATCAAACGATTTCGAGAAATACTGGCTCGTAAGGCTGTCTGATAAAGCCTCCACAAACTCCTGCCTGATACGCTCGTTAAGCTTTCCGGCATGTTCATTGACCGACAGAATCGGATAAATAGCGGCAAAGAGTTTATCCTGCAAAGGTCTGAACTCCCGTTCCCGAAACTCGGCGTACGACCCCGTCTGCTCCGGCTTCAAGGACTGAATCATCGTTGGCTGGTTGTTCAACAATCTGTCGCCCGGTCGTTCGTGACCCGGTCTGTCGTGAACCATTGTTGGTCTTCTCGGTATTTCGTTTTCCATTTTTTTTCGTAATGCTTGATTGGTAGTATGGAATCCAGTACAGGAAATGCTCTCTGGCATCTGTAATATCTTTCCAGTCTTTATTTTTGCCCAGTCCGAACTTGGTTTCAACAAAGTTTTCAACGGCTGCCGGATATTCTTCGGTCGAAACCTCGCTGTTTTTTGCGGCCATTCTGCCTATCTCGCTATTTAGCAAATCAGTTTTCAGCTGTTCTTTCGTAAAAGTTTCGCTGGCACGTGCGGCTGCCTGTTGGCGCTGTTCGGTTACATAGGTCGGTGTTTCATCACCTGTATCCGTTTTTTCAGAACTCTCGTTTTCGTTTGTAAAAAGAGTAATATTATTCTCTTTTCGTTTAGTTTTGTTTTGTTTATTTAATGGTTGTGGCTTAGGTGTCACACTAGGTGTCAGTTTAGGTATCAAATAAGGTGGTAGCTTAGGTACCAAATCCTGACAGCTAGTCTCATCATCCTCCTCTTCTACTTCATCCATTGCCGATTTAGGTGTCAATCTGGGTTTCAGATTCTGATACCTTGTCATGTCTTTCAGCACTTCGTTTTCTGCTTTTGTAAAAGATACAGGCAGCAAAATCTGATACCTTGTTTTATCGCCATGCCCTTTGCCACCTGATATAAAATCAATCAGGCCGACCTGTTTCAAACGGTTACGAGAAGTCTTCATCGTATTTACGCTCATCCCGACATTGGCAGACACCCTACTGTCTGAATGCCAGAAAACATTTACCCAACCTAAGCTATTGGCTGTTTTTATCAGATAAAAATACAGCTTAGCTTCCCAGCCCGTAAATTGAGCACCCTCATCAGTTCGCCAGAAATGATTGATTAAATCAATATAATTCATTTAGTTCTTTAGATTATTGTCTCGAACTTTGATTTAGCTGATTTTATGATTTACCTGATTTTAAGGCTTGCTCATAAATAAGATTAATAACTGGTTTCAAAATATTGATTGTTTATTACAAGAATTATGATTGGCTAATTCAAAATCATAATAATTGACAATCATCCAATATCAAATCAGTTAAATCATTCAATCAGGTAAATCAGAGTTCAGACTAATTCCCTTCAACTCTCTCCACCCTCAATATATTCTTCGTATAAACAGTAGCCACCGTAAGTCTGGAGTCACGGATAATCTTGCCTACCTTGCCCGGTGAGGCAAACCCCTGCTCTATGTTGAGCTTGTCGAGCCCCATGTTGGTATCATCAGCAATCACATCGAGGAGTTTCCCTTTAATACCCAGCCTGTTGTTTTGAACCACCCTTATCTGCTGATACAAAAGTTGCTCAAAATCAGCTAATTGATCAGTTTGTTGTAATACCATATTTGCTTAGATTGAATATGAGAAATACGAAATTTAGTGACAGCAATAATTGTTTTGAAATCCGGCAGAGGCGTTTTGTAATCGCATAGCGAACCGTATAATTAAAAAATAGATTCAACTACCGCATACGAATATACGCACAGCAATATCAAAGGGCATCAGCCTTGAATTCTGAAAAATCCTGTGCGGACTCTATACTATTCAGTTTTGGTTTTCTGAATAATTTCCGGTTTCATACATTTCTACCAGACCACATTCATACACGTGTTCGTCTAACTGTTCCGGGATATTGATACTATTTCGCTGTGTTCCGGGTACAGCCTTAGCCGGATACTCATTCGGAATAGTATGAGCAATGGAAGCGTATTGTCAAATGTTTTTCAAGGCCTTTTTATCAGGCTTTAATCGCTTATCTTTTCATGGCTTTCCAGGGTTTAAAAAACACCTCCTCCAAACGGAGGAGGATTTTATTATTCCCCTAAATTACTAACAGAATCTTTGAAAATTATATAGAACAAACTCTTTAAAATCTTAAAAAAACACCTCCTCCAGACAGAGGAGGGTTTCGTTTAATTAATGATGACCCATTTAAAAAATACCACAGCAAAAACCAAAGTCTTTGAAAAAATACCTCC
>CALRLS020000480.1:0-4348 GCA_943368815.1 Cyanobium sp. NIES-981 | reverse complement strand
ATTAAAGGGTTGATAACGGATGTCCACCATGTTGGTGTCATAAAATTTCTTCCAATTTACTCCTGTTTTGTCTAAATACCTAATTCTGTTGGCTGAGAGGTTGGTTACCTCAATTTCTAATTTATTAGTGGTACTTAACATATCGGCTGTGAACGGAACTCTGAAAGGTAAAGACCAGTATTTGCCCAAGTCTTTACCGTTTAGCTTTATTTTAGCCATCTCTCTTACATCTCCCAAATCAATCCAGCCATTTTTGATTTGATTTTTATCTAAACTGAATTGTAGTTCATAATGGGCCGTACCGCTAAAATACTGTGCTGTTGAATCATTAAGGTTTACCCATGATTGCAGGCTATCGGTCTGAAATGAATTTGGCATAAAAGGCTGCCCTTTTACAAAATCCACTTTCCATATTCCTTTTAATGTCTTGGTTTCTCCTGCCTCTTTAACAGGATTGATTTTTACATTCGCAGGCTTTAGTCTGAAGGTTTCTATAAATACACTTTCCCCACCTGAAAGTGCCAGGGGTATTTCTATCAGATGAGGGTTGATATTTTTTACAGCAACCCATCTGCTTTTCTGATGAAGTGGGTCGTATATTCTGACCGCTTGCGCCTGGCATGCCAATTGAATATTACCGTCTACGAACTGTTTGCCTAAGTTGGTGACAAAATAAACATTACCGGCAGCGTTTTTCTTACGGATAAATGATAAGCCGGATTCCGCAAGCGTCTCCTGTCTGATTTTTGCAGTTTTTAAACTTTCGATAATGTTTGAGCTGACAGATGCACTAAATTTTGGTAATAGTTGCTCAAATTGTTTTTGATGCGCATCCCAATCATTAAATCCGGTAGCAGACTTTGGTAATTGATTGATAAAAAATACGGGTATGCCTGCACTTCGGCATTTATCTAAAAATGCCAGCGTTTCAACCGGAAGATATTGCATGGGAGGAACCACAATAGCTTTATAAGCCTGCCTGCCTTGCGTAATCAATTGTTTATTGGCAATCTGAGAGTTTTTCAATTGCAAATCGGATACAAAATCAAAGCTGTATCCGCGGCTCATTAATTCTTTGCAGGCATCGCCAAAAGCAGATTTCAACATACCATCTTTCATAATGGCATGTACGTCAATGGCATGGGTTTTAGCTTTGGTACCGACCGACTGCCATAGATCAGCGATGGGGAAATACATCAGAATATCATTATCCGGCTTGCTGTTTTGCAGTTTATCCTGACAACGGGCAATATAATTGTTTAATTCAGGCAGGTATTCCCAGAAATGGCTTTGCTGATTAAAATTGGTAGAGGCATAAAACAACCAACCCGGAAATGGCTCGTTGGGAGGTGAATAGGGGAGGCCATGATAAAAAACATGATTGACTCCCCCGATAAACGACTCATCAATAATAGGTTTGACTTGTGAAAGCGATACTTTAAAATGGTTACCGAGCCAGGTAGCTGTTTCTGAACTGACTAATTTCTTACCCATAACATTGGATACAGACGAAGCCAGTTTTAAAACCAGGGCATCAGGTACTCCAAAGCGTTTTTCCTCATAATCAGGGTCAATGCGTGAAAGAGGAATATCATAAGGCTTGCTGCCGAAAAATTCAGTTTCCGGAATATCGGCAATAGCGTATAAATCAAGAATATTGGCAGGAGAGCCGTGGGCTTCGTTACGGGTAATTTTACCTTCCTTTTTCGACCAGCCAACCCATGTTCTGGTGAAATCTTCCCGAAGAATATCTGAAAGCGTTTCGTTATAATCACCCCAGATTAGCTTCTCACGTTCAGTTTCTGCTTTGTCTTTGGCTAATACATCAAGGTGTTGTGTTAAATCATAGCCTCTTAATTCTTTGAATCGCTGGTAGAAATTGGCTGTCCAGTTAGCGCCATAAGCCTCGTAGGAATCATTATAGAAGGCGCGAACAGGGTATTTTTTTTGCCCGAATGCATCTTTGAAAGTTTGCAGATAGCGTTCTATGGCCGCTTTGTTAAAGGGGTCAACTACTAAGCCTTCACCTCCCGGCGCTGCTCTTTTAACCTTCTGATTGGTTGGAGCAAAACTAAGCGTGTATTTGCCATCCTGTTGTTGTATTTTAAAGGCCTGGGCAGCATCTTGCGGAGAGACATTCTTGCCGCCAAAAGGCCAGCCTGTTCCTAAAGTCAGGTCTATACCTAAATTGTTTTTGCTGGCTTCCTGCAAGGTAAAGTCAAGCATGTCAAGCCATTCTTTTGATAGGAATGGTAAAAATTTGCTTTCTTCTCCTTTTACTCCATAAATCGGAATAATATGCATACCACCGAAACCTGCTTTGGCATATTCCTGTAAATTCTGTCTGATGCCGTCTTTGGTAACAGCGCTGCCCATCCACCACCAGTAAGCCCAAGGCTTGGTAGTAGATACCTGTGCTGAAACCTGCGAAGCAATCAGGCAGAAAAGAATGACAAAGCGTTTCATAGAACTCTTATTTACCAGCCAAAGTAGTTTTTGGCGTTGTTATAACAAATGTTCTGTATAGTTTGGCCAATCCATGGTATATCGTTCGGCAATTCTCCATTCTCAATGTCGTTACCATAGATATTACAAAGAATCCGGCGGAAATATTCGTGTCGGGGGAATGATAAGAAACTACGTGAGTCTGTCAACATACCTATAAAGCGGCTCAATAAGCCCATATTCGATAACGCATTTATCTGGCGTTCCATGCCATCTTTCTGGTCAAGGAACCACCAGCCGGAGCCGAATTGTACTTTACCGACCATTGAACCATCATTGAAATTGCCTACCATGGTGGCAATCAACTCGTTATCAGCAGGATTCAGGTTATAGATAATAGTTTTGGCTAATTGGTCGTATTCATCCAGTTTACCTAAAAACTTCGACAAGGCCAATGCCTGCGACCAGTCTCCGATAGAATCCCAGCCTGTATCGGGGCCCAGAGTACGCATGGCACGTTTATTATTGTTGCGCAAGGCTCCTAAGTGGAACTGCTGTGTCCAACCTAATTCAGCGTACATTTTGCCTAATTCATGTAGAATAGCTGATTTGTAAATAATCGCTTCTGATTCTGAAAGGGTTTTTCCGGCAATGGCGTTTTTAAAAGCATTATTGGCCGCTTCCGGTGTGAAATCGGCTGCATAGATTTGCTCTAAACCATGGTCAGATATTTGCCCACCTTGTGAGGCAAAGAAATTTGCTCTCTGGCGTAATGCTTTCAGTAAATCTTCAAAAGATTGTATTTCAAAATTGACAATTGCCCCCAATTTCTGAATATGAGTCGGGAAATTAGGATTGTCAATTAATATGAATTTATCAGGCCTGAATGCCGGGAGTACTTTTATCTCAAAATCACCCGCTTCTCTCAATTTCTGGTGGTATTCCAATGAATCTAAAGGGTCGTCGGTTGTACAGACCACTTTTACATTCATTTTACGAAGAAGATTTCTAACTGAAAATTCAGGCGAATTGATTTTTTCTGAACTGATGTCATAAATCTTCCTGGCCGTTTGCGGGCTTAAAGTATCTTTAATATCAAAGTAGCGTTGTAATTCAAGGTGCGTCCAATGATACAAAGGGTTACGCATAGTGTAAGGAACTGTCTCTGCCCATTTCTCAAACTTCTCATAGTCTGTGGCATCTCCTGTACAGTATTTTTCATTGATTCCATTGGTACGCATGGCACGCCATTTATAGTGGTCGCCATACAACCATATCTCGGTGATATTTTTAAACACTTTGTCTCCTAATATCTGGTCAGGCGGTAAGTGATTATGATAATCAATGATGGGCATATCTTTCGCAAACTCGTGGTAGAGTGTGCGGGCAGTTTTGGTTTGCAATAAAAAATCTTCGTCTAAAAACGGTTTCATGCTCTTTAAAAGGCTAAGTTTTTAAGAACCACACAAGGATTTTCAACCCTTTGCTCTTCTCGTAATTATTATTAAAATATTGGTTCAGCAAAACTATTTAGTTTCAATTAATTTCTTCTGCCCTAATTTTTCTTTTTTTAATACTATTTTGACGAAATGGAATTTGAAAAGGAACAGAATTTATTATGCACAACTCACCGAATGAATTCGGTGGCTAAAATAACCAAGGCATGTTTCATATATAAGCCGACTCAAGTCGGCTTATGCGCAAATGAAATTGGGCTATATTTATTTCTTCGTACTTTGCTTCAACAACCACCTTGCCAAATCCTTTGCTGCATTGAAATTCTGATACACTATCGGGATGCGCCTCCCATCGGTATATTCATTATATAACCAAGGGTCACCTACGGCAAAAACTGTCCCTTTACCTACTTTTGCTACTGCAATGATTACGTCACCTTTATCTG
>CALRLS020000479.1:0-4349 GCA_943368815.1 Cyanobium sp. NIES-981 | reverse complement strand
AACGATTGAAAAGCAATACCGACTATTTTTGTTTGGGCGTAGGCATAAAGATTTTGTAAGTGCCTACAGAAAAATAACCCGTGGCACTCTTGATAGTGGTAATATCGGCAGAGCTTTAGTGATGTGGAAAGAGCATTTAGAATGGCTGGAAAACCGCCCTTATACTTCTTATACCAGTAAAGAAATCATTAATAGGCTTCCGGGTGAATCATTGGAAGAATCTCTCCATGATGTAGATACTGCCATTTATGGGGGTATCCTTTCTACACAGATGCCATTGGCAATGAACGTTTTGTTAGATAAGGCTGTTGAATTATATCGGAAACGCCGGGCAGAGCTGGCGCTTAATTCTTAAGTATTTAATTTAGTGATTGAGCGACTTAGTGAATGAGTGATTAAAATCCTGACGGTCAGGTGATTTATTATTTACTAATTGTCAATTAATTTTGCGCGAATATTTAAGTAATCGCTCAGACTATATTGCATATTATAGAACGAGTAGTATCATATAGTCAATTTGTTAATATTCATTCGATGGCAACTCAATCACTCATTCGCTCAATTAATTAGTAACCATTTTGATTGATACCTTAGCATACAGGTATACTACACAATCATTCACAAAAGAAAAATAAGAAATGCAGAACCCCGTATTGATTTTTGGCGCAGGTACACTAGGTAAAATTGCCCTGGATATTTTTAATCGTAATAATGTATTGGTATATGGGTTTTTAGATGATGATAAAAAACTACATAATACCGAAATAGGAGAGATAGTAGTATTAGGAGAAACAGACGATGATGGTTTTCTGAAGATTGTCGGCCAGAAAACAGAGTCTTTCGTGGCTATCAGTAATATAAAAGTAAAGAAAAAAATAGTGGAGATTCTGAACGAACGCCGCCATGTAATGCCTGTGAATGCTATACATGACCGTTCGGTGGTTTCGGAAAATGCGGTTATCGGGCATGGGAATTTGGTGATGGCTAATGCCACTGTTAACCCATTTGCTAAAATAGGAAACCATTGCATTATTCAGTCAGGAGTAGTAATAGATACCGATGCCAATGTTGCCGACTATGTAACTATTGCTTCAGGAGCGATGATAAATGCAGGTGCAGAACTGGCAGAAGGCGCTTTTATAGGCTCTAATGCCGTGATTGTAACAGGTATAAAAGTAGGCAAAAATGCCCGCGTGGGAGCAGGTTCTGTAGTAATCGAAGATGTGCCGGATAACGCTACTGTATTCGGAAATCCGGCTAAGAAAGTTTAGAGGATAGTCTCAATGCTCTTTGGCATAATTCTGCTCTCCGGCTTCTATAGCCACTCGTAAATGATTTTCCCGTGGTGGTATGGGGCAGCTATAACCTACGCCAAATGCACAATAAGGATTATAAGCCTTATTGAAATCCAGAATGATTTTGTCGTTTTCGATTTGTTTCATGCGCAGGTCGATGTAACGCCCGCCACCATAAGTTTCTTTACCGTTTGTTAAATCATTGAACGGAATAAAAAGGTAATCACGATACTGCGGTATTCTTTGTAAGTCAGGCGACCTGTAAACAGCCAGCTTGTAAGTTTTATCATCTAATTGAAAACTTAATTCTCCGAATTTGGTATAAGTTCTGGTTTCACCAGTAGTTGTGGGAATCTGAAATGGTTTCCCGCCTGTGGTTGCTGTGAACTGGCATTCTACTCTGAACTTCTCGTTTGGCTCATAAAAACGCAGGTATTGAAAATCTTCTTCTTTGACAGGGGAAAACTTCGATTTCAGAAATTCAGCTTTATACTCTTCTCTGAACTGCCTTATCTCTGCCTTAAAATCTTGTGCAAAGGTATTCAACGATAATAGTGTGAACACACAGGCAAATAAGTTGTTTATACGTAGCATTGTCATAAAAGGTTTAATTATGAAACGTTTACCGGACTTTCATTAGTAACGATTGGTTGAGGGATTGGTTTCACTGTGCGGGCAATAAAAATACTCAGGAATATCATGGTGATAGAAAAATAGCCTACCCAGGCGTAGTTTTCGATATAGCCCGACGCAGTTTTATGAATAATAAAACCACCGATATTGGCTGCAATGGCCTGCGCAAATAATTGTAATGATGAATTGATGGCCATAAAACTACCTCTTTGCTGTGGCGTTACTACATTAGAAATCATGGCCTGTGTAGGAATCATTCTTCCGTTTGAAAATACGAAAAATATACCCGACACAAACAAAACCGCCCACACTGCCCCTGAAAACATATTGGTAATGAGATAAATAGGAATCAGGGATAAGAGAGCGAAAATGACAAAAACAGGATATTTGCCTTTTTTATCTGCCAACTTCCCAACCATAGGCGCTGAGAAGATAGTCAGCAGACCACCTACCAGATAAATCAGGAAAATATTGTTTTGACTGAAACCTACATTGGCTACCAGGGTAGGCGAGATATAAGGAATGATACTGAAATGCCCCAGCATGATAGTGGTTGACAACCATAAAGCTCTTAACTGGTTGGGATTTTTCAGGATATTGGTAATAACCGCAAAAGGATTTTGTTTTTCCTTACGGTTTTTCAGATGCTTGTCGAGCGCAGGGACGTATCTAATAATCAGAAAAATAACGATAAGTCCCAAACATCCGACAACCAGAAAGGGCGTGTGCCAGCCTGATTTATTGGCCAGAAACAATCCTGCCGGAATACCCAATACTGACGCAATAGAAAATGCAGTAGTAATAAAACCCATGGCAGTAGCCCTGCGTTGATAATCGAAAGTATCGGCTACGATTGACATTACCTGCGCCCCAATCAGCCCACCGAATGTACCGGCAACAACGCGTGCCAGAATAAGAAACTGATGAGTAGGGGCAAATGCACAGGCAAAAGTGCCTACTACAAAGCCGATGTATGCGAAAAGAACGACCTTTTTGCGGTCGTAATTATCAACAAAAAAAGCAGCCAGAAATCCGGAAATACCTGCGCTTATACCATAAGCAGAGACGATAAAACCAAAATGTCGTGGAGAAATTTTGAAAATTTGCATGAGTTGAGGCCCAAGCGGCATCATAATCATGAAGTCAACAATATGTGTAAAGTTGATGCAGGCAAGTATAAAAAGGAGTAATTTTTCTTTCGAACTCATCACAGAAAATCTTCGAGGTATATAATCCCAACGAAAATCGGACTTGTGTAGTTCACTATTTGTTACTATTTGCGAGCTGGCTGTCCATACTATTAACCGGAATTTTACCCTGTACACTCCAGCCGCCATCTACAAAGAATAATTGCCCGGACACATAGCTTGAATCGTCAGATGCCAGAAAGACTGCAGGACCTACCATTTCTTCCGGTTCACCTGTGCGCCCCATTGGTACAACGCCTCCCCAGTTGGTACGATAATTCGGGTCTTCTCTGAGATTCCGTTCTACATTAATAGGGCCGGGGCCAAAGGTGTTTACTCTGATATTGTAAGGTGCAAGTTCTACAGCCATTTGCTCAGCCATGGCATGAATACCACCTTTACTGGTTGAATAGGTAATCAGATTTTTTACACTCAGGGCAGCGCAGATAGTAGAGATATTAATGATGCTTCCGCCACCATTCGCCCTCATGATTTTAGCTGCTTCGATAGAGCAAAACAAAGTTCCTTTCAGGTTAACACCCATTACCGTATCAAAAACGGCTTCGTCGGTTTCAAAGAAATCACTCCAGCCTGTAATGCCTGCGTTATTGACCAGAATGTCTAATTTCTGATATTTCTGGTTTATCAACGCAAACATCTCTCTGATTTCAGCAACCTTTGAAATATCGGCATATATTACTTCTGATTGTCTGCCCATTGCTCTGATTTTCGCTGCTACTTCTTCAGCATAATCTGCCCCTGCCACTTCGTTAATGATGACATCGGCCCCCTCATGGGCAAATCCTAAAGCTATGGCTTCGCCAATTCCTCGTCCGGCACCTGTGATAAGGGCAATTTTATTTTTTAATCGCATTGTTGAATAGAATATTGAAAGCCAAAAGTAATGAAATTTGGACAATAATATGTTGTGGCGCGAACTTCCAGTTTGTGGCACAAATAATTTAACACAAAAAACAAAGAGGGTGTCTGAAAAGCTTTTAAAGCCAAATAGTATTTGGAGTTGACCCCATCCCAACCCTTCCCCAACAGTGGGAAAGGGCTTAAAAGTCCCTCTCCCCACTGTTGGCAGAGTTGATCAGTTCTTTAAAAAATGACTAAATTGGCAAAAAAAAGCTTAGATGGACCAATCCTTAATGAGTTTCCTGGATAGAATTGAAGACTTTCGACAAAAATCGGGTCTTCGTCATCCCTTAAAGTCAACATTAGTTATCAT
>CALRLS020000478.1:0-4379 GCA_943368815.1 Cyanobium sp. NIES-981 | reverse complement strand
CTTTGCCGTTGTCTTCTACTATCAAAACCAGTTCATGCTCATGCTTCACTAACTCAATGCTTACCTTGGTAGCCTCTGCGTGACGGATAGTATTGCTCAGAATTTCCTGTATTACTCTGTATAACATCGTTTCTGCTTTCTCATTCAGTCTTTCCTTCATCCCGATTATCTGAAGGTCTATCTGTAAAACCCCTAAAGCGTTGATTTTGTTAACAAATTGTTTTAATGCAGTCGACAAGCCTAATTTGGTCAATGCACCCGGCATCATATTATGCGATATTTCCCTGATTTCCTTGATACTTTCTTCCAGTAAATCCAGGGAGTTTTGTATATCCTTGTTTTCAAATTTTTTCTTGGCCAGAAAATTACCCATGGCCATTCTTGCTGCAGCCAGCATCTGGCCGATTCCATCGTGTAAATCACGGGCTATTCTGGCTCTTTCTTTGTCTTCAGCCTCAAGTATCGCTTCAGTACGTTGTTGTTGTGCCAGTGTTTTTTCTAAGTAAAGTCGCTCAGCCGTATCCTGCATACTCTTTAGTCGATAAGCTAATAATACCATTAAGACTACTATCTCTATAATAAATGCACCGGCAAAGTACTCTATTTCAACCAGTCGGCTACCTTTAACAATTTCGTAATTACTCAATGCAGAATGAAAAACGATGGCGGCAATAGGAAGATTAGCCAGAAGAAAGTAAAAAGCCTCTTTGGCAAAATGTTGAATTATGATACAATAAATAGCGCCAAAAATCACGTATAAGGTCGGAATCCAGAAAATTACACTTAGAATATCGCTCACCAAAGTTGGATAAGAACGAAAAAGGGTATCATTCAGGAGAAGATGGTCGGCATACAAAAACAAGAGCATAAATATTAATGCTCCAATTAGAATCCAGGTAGTGTATTTAAAGAAAGAAGTTTTCAATAAATCCCAGAGGAGATATTTCCTGACAAATAATAATCCTGACATAAGAAATAATACTGAGTAAACATACCTCAGCCGATTGCCTGCTACTCCAAAAGAGCCATCTACATAGAACCTGATAAAGTAGCCCTGAGTAGTACAAATAAAGCCCAATGCCATCAATACATATACGCCATAATAGAAATATAGCATATCCTTAAAGGAGAATAGTAACAGAAAGGAGAATAAAACTACAAATAATAATATTCCGGTTACGAATCCCCAGGTATGGTAGTCAGCCGAATAATAATAATAATCAAAGGCATTCCGCTCCCATACAGCAATCGGAACCAATATTGAGCCTACTTCTTTGCGGAGTTTAATGTAGCATGTAACTTCCTGATTTGCCTTTAGCGTTACAGGAAATATAAAATTTCTATGTTTGACTGGTCTGTCCAGCTGAGGGGTATCCCATGATAGATACTGCTCATGAATGATGGTATTATTTTCAACAGCATAAAATCTTGCCTCATCGTAGAGTGGTGTTGGCAGGTCTACGACAAAAGTCTGATTGATTTTGGTTGAGTTTTTCAGCCTGAATTTAAACCAATAAGGAGCGCCTTTTGCCCAGAAAGCAGGTGCATTGCCTCTGGCTTTTTTAAATGCGAATGTTTTAGGATACTCAAGTATCTTCTCTAAGCTTAGTGCATGGCTTTTATCCTTAAGATACATTATACCCTCCGGCATATTTTGTTTTTGCCAGTTGCCATCATAATCAACTCTTATAAGGCCTGTGGTATCCTGTGCACAAAGCGCTAAACTGATATAGCTTAATATAAAAACTCCCAGTAACTTTTTTACCAGACCATAGGATTGATATAATCTTAAAATGACTGGCAATTTCATAGTGTGAAGAGTATGTTTAAACATTATAATTCGACCTACAAGGAAATCTTTTTCAGCTATACTGCGTTGCATTTTTTCGATCGCGCGGCGAACCGTGTAGCTGCCGGCTACATCTACAAAATGCGCCTTGTCTAGCTAAAAAATCTTGTCCTTTCGGTCAGAATGACAAAATTTAAACATACTCTAATGAAAGAATATATAAGATACAACAATAGCAGTAACCACTCCGGCAAAATCTGCAAGCAAGCCAGCCACTAAAGTATAGCGTGTATGCTTGATACTGACCGAACCGAAATACAAGGCCAATATATAGAGAATAGTATCAGAACAAGCCTGAAATACACATGATAAGCGACCAACAAACGAATCAGCTCCATGCGTCTTCATGGCATCAATCATCATGGCCCTTGAACCACTGCCGCTCAATGGATGCATTAAGGCTGTGGGCAATGCATCAGTAAAATCGGTGTTGATACCTGTCAGTCCGAATACCCATTTCATGCCGTCTACTATATAAGTTAAAGCCCCGCAATTACGGAAAACACTGATAGCAACCAGCATTCCTACCAGATAGGGAATCACTTTCACTGAAGTTTCAAAGCCGTTCTTTGCCCCTTCAATAAAAGCAGAGAAAACATCTACTTTTTTATAGACAGCCCCACCTATAAAACCCACAATAAAAATCATGAGTAGCATATTGCTCACCACTTTTGAGGTAGTTTCAATCTCTTCTTTTGATAATCCTGCAAAATACCATATCACAAAACCGATAAAGGCTGTTACTCCCAGTAACCATGATAACAATGTTTTATCAAAGAAATTGATGCGCTGGCGGATACCCACAAACAACATTCCGGTAAGGGTAGCTACATAAACCGAAATTAAAGCAGGTATAAAAATATCAGATGGGTCTGCAGCATTATAAATGGCTCTTTGAGCCATAATACTCAGTGGTATTAGCACCGGACCCGCACTATGCAAGACCATAAACATAATCTGGGCATTTGTGGCAGTTTCTTTATTGGGGTTCAATTCCTGCAAACTCTGCATAGCTTTTAGTCCGAATGGTGTAGCAGCATTATCTAAACCGAGCATGTTGGCCGAAAAATTCATAATCATTTGTCCATTGGCAGGGTGGTCTTTAGGTACTTCCGGAAAAAGCTTGCTAAAAAACGGGGCAATGATTTTCGCCAGTCTTCTGATAACCCCTGCCTCCTCTCCAACTTTCAGAATGCCCAGGAAAAAAGTCATTACTCCTGCCAGAGGCAAAGCAATATCCATCACTGCCAGTTTAGCTGAATCAAACATACCATCAACTACCAGTTTGAATATCTCGGTATCGCCCGTAAATATGAGTTTAATAAGCGCAATAAGAAATGCAATAAGAAAAAATGCTACCCAAATGTAGTTTAATGCCATAAATTTGTGATTTTAGCTTAGATTTGTCGGCAAGATAAAAATTAAACCGATACGGACTAAGAGTATGTTTAAATATTATGGTTCGACCTGCAAAGCACATCTTTTTCAACTATACTGCGTTACATTTTTTCGATGTAGCTGCTGGCTACATCTGCAAAATGCGCCCGCAGGGCGGCCGCTTGTCTAGCAGAAAAATCTGCACTTTTCGGTCAGAAAAACAATATTTAAACATACTCTGACAGGTTTTTCATCAAAAAAATCAACTAACCCATAACAATTCAATTCTATGACAAAACTAAAACTAATTTCAGGAATCTCAAGCATTATGCTCCTGCTGGCATCTTGCAATTCTCAAACCAAAACTGAAACTACTGATAGCCTGAAAGTAGATTCGAGCCAGATACAAAAGGATACTATGGCTATGGTTGAAGAAAACAAAATTCCTGAATTAGAACAAAGAATGATAGATCAGGGCCTGGTGAATTTACAGACTATTGATTCGACTATCATGGTTGAATTAAAATATTCTACTACAGATAATTTTGTTCATACAGACGTATATGGTGACCTGACACGTGCCTATATGCAGCAAAAACCGGCAGAAATGCTTGCCAAAGCCAGTAAAATATTACAAAGCAAATATCCTGATTATAGATTACTGGTTTATGACAGTTCAAGACCTCTTACTGTGCAACATAAATTCTGGGCATTATTAGATACTGTGCCTCCTGTTAAAAGATCTGATTTCGTAGCTGACCCGGCAGAGGGCTCAATACATAATTTTGGTTCTGCAGTTGACCTGACTGTCTATGATACCAAAACAGGAAAACCACTTGATATGGGTACTAAATATGATTATTTCGGTGACCTCGCCTACCCAATCTATGAAGACCAGATGTTGAAAGAAGGAAAACTGACTAAAGAACAGATAGCCAATAGATTGGTATTACGTACTGCGATGGAAAAAGCCGGGTATATGCGTATAGACAGTGAGTGGTGGCATTTCAACGCACTCTCTCGTGCTAAGGCCAAGGAATTATATAAGATTATTGAATAGTCTGAAGTATGTTTGAAGAGATTAACGCCTATATACACCGATATACACTTTGCAACCCTGAGGAAGTAGCATACTTTAACTCCCTGCTTCAAC
>CALRLS020000477.1:0-4389 GCA_943368815.1 Cyanobium sp. NIES-981 | reverse complement strand
ATATAATTTTATTAAGATGAATTAACTGCTGCGAGATATTTGCAAAGCGATTAATAGCTATATGCGGCTAGTGGTGCTCTTTCCAAATCTCTTTAAATAAACTAAGAATTAGCAGAAAGAAATGAGAGGGGTTCAATATCAGAATCAGGGAGAAAACCGGAGTATAATAAAAACAAGGACTTAATCAATTAGAAGATACGCTGAATCTATAAAATCCTTGTTAGGAGCAGAACCTATTAGCTATTCTATGAGCTATATAGTAGAAACAAAAAAACAATAGCATTCCATGCAAAAACATGAATGCTATTGTTCTATTGATTAGGGCTGAATGAGAAAATATTATTTGCTATCTTCTGAAGCTGCCTTTTCGATATTTTCTTTTACTTCACGAGAAGCGTCTTTGAATTCACGGATACCTTTACCTAATCCACGAGCCAACTCAGGAAGTTTTTTTGCTCCGAAGAAGAAAAGGACAACTACTAAAATCAAAACCATCTCTGTTGTTCCAAGACCAAACATGACGTAATAAGTTTAAATGTTTTCTACAATAATTTAATACAAATATAAACGAAATTCGAACAACTAAAAAATTAAATTCCTCTTAAAACCTTTAGTTTGATTGTGGAACAGCTTTTTTCCATTGTTCAAATTTTTCAATTTCATTACTGATACTTTTAATAATAAACATCAGTAAAGCGACATCGTCGGCAAGGCCGACAAACGGCAGAAAATCAGGTAACAAGTCTATCGGAGAGATAAAATAAATAAAACCCGCGACAACTTTTAACAGATTCTGGAATTCAATATTTCTATATTCGCCTGTTGCATAGGCCTTTAATAATCCTCCCAATAAAACAACTTTATCCCGAAGCAAATCAAATGTTGCTCCTACTCCAAGGCTTTGTACTTTGACAAGCGCACTCTTTAAAAGTTTAAGCAGACTACCTGCATTTCTAGCCAATCTTGGGGCTTTTCCCATAGCACTTCTATAAAATGCTGATTCTAATACTCTTGAAAGCAGGTTTCCTGTTTCTGATGCCATTTGACTTATTTAAAGCTTTTATATCTCTAATAAACGAAAAAAAATAAAAAAAAGTAAGACTTTATGGAAAAATGCAAAAAAAAGACCTCAAATCTTTGTATTATATTGGTTTTGTCCAATAAATTTGAGTTAAATTTTAAAGTAAATTTTGGTCGCCAATTTAAATTCATTAAGCCTTATACATATATAACAAAATTATTATGATTAAGTTTGTGGCTTAATTCTTACATTATTCTATTTAACATATTTATGAAACTTCATGTCAATAAATTCTACCCCAAAGCATGATAAGTTTCTAACCACATAAGTTCCGTTGGATACGGATTAGGGGTATTATTATCAAATGAAAGTAACCGTAGTTGGTGCAGGTGCCGTGGGAGCAACCACCGCCGATAACATCGCCCGCAAACAGATTGTTGATGAAGTAGTATTGTTAGACATCAAGCAAGGAGTAGCTGAAGGAAAAGCAATGGATTTGATGCAAACTGCTTCATTAGAAGGTTTCGATACCAAAATCATAGGTTCAACTAATGATTACGCCAAAACAGCTAAATCTGACGTAGTTGTTATCACTTCCGGTCTTCCTCGTAAACCGGGTATGACCCGTGAAGAATTGATAGGTATCAATGCAGGGATTGTAAAAGGTGTAGTTACTCAGATTCTTACTTACTCGCCAAAAGCTATTTTATTGATTGTTTCAAACCCAATGGATACCATGACCTACCTGACTTTGCAGGTAGCACAATCTATGGGGGTTAACAAAAAACGTGTAATCGGTATGGGTGGAGCGTTGGACTCTTCACGTTTCCGTTATTATTTATCACAGGCGATGGGCGTTTCACAAGGTGATTTACATGCCAATGTAATTGGCGGTCACGGTGATACAACCATGATTCCGCTTACCCGTCTGGCTACCTGGAGTGGTATTCCTGTAAGCAGATTCTTGTCAAAAGAAGCTCTTGCTAAAGTAGCAGCCGATACAATGGTAGGTGGCGCTACACTGACAGGTCTTTTAGGCACTTCAGCATGGTATGCCCCGGGTATCGCCTCATGCTCAATGGTTGAAGCCATTGTACGTGACGAAAAACGTATTGTACCTGCATCGGTTTCATTAAATGGTGAATATGGCCAGAAAGACATTTGTATGGGTGTACCGGTAGTTTTAGGCAGAAACGGTTGGGAAAAAATCGTTAACTACCGTCTAAGCAAAGAAGAACAAGCTGCCTTTGCAAAATCGGCAGATGCAGTAAGAAACATGAATAACGTTTTAAGTACTTTAAGTATCTAGTCCTTCGACTAATCTTAATGATTTATTACTGCTTTTACATAAAAAATCTCGTAGCGAAACATCTGCGAGATTTTTCTTTTCTATGCTGAAATATTTTAACATTAAGGCATAATTTATTGTTTTATTCGTAAATTCGATTGATAATTTCTGATACATAGCCATATCCCTTATTGTTTCCTGATAAACGTGCTAACCAATGCTTGACAAGAATAACTTTATCGATTTCCTGAACAATCCTCAGACCCTAAGTCTGAACGACATTATGCTCATGGAAAATATGACCAAAAAGTATCCGTATTTTCAGTTGGGTTATACAATGATTGCCAAGGGAATTTATACTAAAGCCCCGGAAATTGCGCATGACGCAATCCGGAAAGCAGCTATCTATGCCCTGAGCAGAAATGCGCTACGCAAAGTAATAGAAAATGATATTGACTGGAACGCCAATATTACAGCCCGACTGGTCGATACACCTACTGAAGTTAAATTTTCACCGGATTCTATTGAAGAAGAACTGAACCGTGAAAAGCTGGAAGAAGAATTGATAGAATCTATTGCTAAACCAGCCTTACGCAATATACAGGAAGAACAATTAGCTCTTATTGAGCAATTTATAAAGAAAGAGCCCCGTATTCAGCCTATCCGTACTAATATAGTTCCGGAAGAGGTGGAGGACCTGAGTGAACGTAGTACTACCATGATGGGACCGTTATTGACCGAGAGTTATGCCAAAATTCTATCAGGCCAGGGTAGATTTGAACAAGCAATAGAAGTTTATCATAAACTTATTGTAAAAAATCCCGAAAAAAGTACTTACTTTGCAGGCAAAATCGTGGAATTAGAAAAGAAAAGCCTCTGACAATGGGGTTTTATTTCAAAATAAATCATAGAATAATTTAATTTTAATTGAAAAAATGTACACTACAATTTTAGTTTTGATGGTTATTGTTGCCATTTTATTAGTTTTAATCGTATTAATTCAAAACCCAAAAGGTGGCGGGATATCAAGCGAATTTAGTGGTGCCGGTTCACAGATGTTTGGTGTGCAACGTACAGGTGATTTATTAGAACAACTTACCTGGGGTTTCTTTGCATTCATTATTGTAGGAGCATTGGTATCAGGTATTTTTATTGATAAAACCGGAAATGGTATAGAAGACAATGGTCTGAATGTAGAAAAAGCACAGACAACTCGTCCGACAACAACTCCGGCGCCGACACAAGCCCCTGCTACTGCTCCGGCTCAAACACCTGCTAATACTACACCTGCTCAACCGCAGAAATAATATTAATCGTAGGATATTAAAAAGCCCTGATAATTCGTTATCAGGGCTTTCTACATTATAATCTGTTATTGAAAAATTAAATCAATCGTTAGAAGAGACTTTACCTGATTCTTCCTTTGCTTTACGTTCGTTTTCTTCCTTTAATAAGGCTATTTCCTGCGCTAATTTGGTCAGATTCTTTTGTAGCTTTGAATTGACTATCGACAAGTGCAGCAGGTATATCAAGATAATAAAGATAAACCCTGTAAACACCAGATTAGGGGCTTCGTAGACACCAAATAATCTTGACAGCACTTCAAGGCCGTTTCTCCAGACTGAAAAAATACCCAGAAATAGGGTACAAACCAACCATACAATAGCGTATTCTTCTCTTAGTTTACCTTTTACAATTAAATAGGCAATAGATAGAATAAAAAAGAAATTGATAACAATGGTTATAATCTGGATTCTTGCCATTTTATGATAAGTTGGATTTACAAATTGAGATTCTATTCTGGCGAATATCAAAAGTAAATTTAAGGAAATTAAATATTTAGTGATATTCCGGACAAGAAATTCACAAACAAAAGGAGAAATTAAGCCAAATAATAAAGGGAATAGAGGCTGATTCTATTCCCATTACAATGAGGCTGTTTAAACTTAAATAAAGTATTCCCAAAGAAGTGCGAATTTTGTGTTGCGAACAAAAAAACAACACGACATGGGAATACTTAACAAAAGTACAATAGAAAGATGGATTTTACCTCATTTGACAATAGGGGAACGAGGTTTTG
>CALRLS020000476.1:0-4398 GCA_943368815.1 Cyanobium sp. NIES-981 | reverse complement strand
TTTAGAATTGTACCATTATATATCCAATATACTACATCCCCATCTGGATTGCCGTTCGTTATTTTTTGTTCACTTATAAAAAAATTAGTATCTCCAATATAGAGAGTATAAATAGTTGAGGATTGATAAGGAATAGAAAATATATATTTATCTGAAGCCAAGCTCCCGCTATTTTCATGAAAATCAATATGTAAATAATCGTCACTTATTTTTGAATAGTATATTTTTTGATTCTTTATATTGGAAGTGAGAACATTTTGGATTGGATTCGAAACATACTCTATAGAAAGAGATGATTTATTTAATTTGCTGATTTTGGAACTTTGATTCGTATATAAAAAGAAATACAATTCATTATCTAATTTAAATAAATCATATACACCATAATTAGCATCTCCATCAATGGTGTCAAAAATTTTAGTTGCTGTTGTATTATCACCCTGATTTCTCCAAAGTTTGGGATGATACCAAAAATCACCATTATCCAACAATGTAAAGTAAATATAGTTATCTACAATCTTATAAGAATTCTGCGAGAATTCGCTATTTTGGATGATAATTGTTCCATTTGTAGTTCCGTCGGTTAATATCTTGAAGTTTCCTGCACTTGACTGAATATATTGGTGAGATTGATTATTGAAAATGAAACTTGAAGAAATTGAACTCCAGAGCAAATCGGGAGACTGGATAGATTTATATAAAGTTGTATTGTTCTCTGAACCTTCTGTTTTCCAAAATTCAAAAACCTTTTCAGTTGTTTTAAAAATAGAAAAATGAAGTTGATTATTCAATTCATAAAAATCCATTAACGTGTGGTATCCAAAATGTTTAAGAAGTTTTATTGAATCGTTTTTTATCTTAAATAATGCTTGATCACTAAGTCCATAAATCTCATTTTTGAATTTATAGAAAGGAACTAGTATATTAAAGTTAGTATTCTTTAACATAGCATCTGGGATCAGTTTTTTTGTGGATCCGGATGTTCCATTTGTCAGATAATATATATAACTATTGCCAGAATCACTTACTGTGTCGGCACTAAAATATAGCGTATCACCTGAAATAAATGAACCCGGAGCAAAAACTCTGGCATTATCCGTCCCCTGAGCTATATCTTTAAGTACTCGCTGAGAAAAAGCAGGTAGTATTTCGCTAATTATTAAAACAATCAGGAGTAGAGATTTCTTCATGAAACTTTTTAGTCAGTTTGATTGATTTAGTATTTTAAATTCTTTACTTTTTTGTGCATTATTTTTTTTTCGGCAAAAATCCTTTCAGAACACTTGAACCAATCTTTAGTTCAAGTCTGTAAATATCTTTTTCAGTCACAATATCCCACGATACAGGTGCCAGTTTTGTTCGCAGAGCCTGTTCGTAAATTTCTTTCAAGTGCTTATTGGGTAAATAATAAAGGAAATCTATTAATTGAGGATATGTAGTCGAGGATTTTACTTTAACCAATGGCTCAATTTTGGAGGGACTATCACCCTCAATTGAATTGGGGGTATTATTATTTGCGCAGCCAATCAGTTTGGTTTTAAAAACCGTTCCTCGCTGTGCCTCAAAGCCTGGTTGAAGGGTAATGCTATTTTTAGCATCATAAGTAACGGTTTTGTTATTGCCAACGATATTCTGCCCCCAGATATTTTTGCCATAAACTATGGTTGAGTCTGTTGTAATACTATCTCTTACTGTATATCCATCAGGGCATTCGAAATCCCATATCCATAGTTCCTGGCCTTTTAGGCTGTCTACAGCTGAGAAGTATATTTTTTTGTTGTGGTATAAAAAGGTATAGTCTATATTATAACGATAAGGCTTAGAGTTTTTCAATACAAAAGCTTTTTTTGTATTTTCCTTGGTCCCATCAGTAAGATAAAAATGTTGGTAGGTTGGAGTTGAGAAATAGTTTAATAGATATCTGTCATCAATATTATAAAAGTTGCTGGCGTACGATCCGGTTTCTGCTACAAAGCTGCTAACTGTAGTGATTAAAATTAAATTATTGTTTGTATTAAGCTCGTAATATTCAATGGTATTGCCCGTATTCCTGATTAAATAAAATTTATCTCTTAGCTGCATTCCACTCACAAATTCTCTATTATCAATCTTAACGGTTCCCGCAATCGTTCCATCACTGCACCAAAGTGTCTGATTATGCATAAAATAGAATTTATTATTATATACACCAATTGTACTATAAAATTGGCTTGTTAAAAATTTTATTGTGCCAGGTATTGTTCCATCGGTGACCCATAATTCAGTTTTCTGTTCTATTTTATTAATTCTTTCAAAAAAAAGCTTTTTATCAATAACCCAATAGTGTTGACCAAAAAAATTAGTTTGAGGTAATTCATCTGTTTCCCCTTTAAATAATCTCATGGTACCTGATTTTTGGCCATTGGTTTTCCATAATTCAGAATTGTAATTTGTGACAAAGAAAAGGGTCTCATCAATATGATTTAGTTCGTTTATTCCATAGTTCTCTGCCCAATTGTTTGTTGAATCCAGATGAACCGCTTTTTTGGGATTTAAAAATGTTTCATCTGTTTTCCAGAGATTCCCATCATTCCCCATAAAGAATAGCGAGTCTTTAAATTGATGAGGAGTAGATGCCGAGAAGATAGGCACATTATTTAATTGTTTAATTTCGCCGTTTTGTTTAATCTGAATATACTTTGTACTTAAATTGACAATATAGGAATTTTTAAATTTTGTATGAGATATATGAGTAGATTCCATAACAGGATTAAGCGAAGAGTTTCCATTAAAATCAACAAGTAATGAGGTCGAGGTGCCATTGGTTCGCCATGGTTCGGACCCATGACGAATATCGTCAGCCATAAAATAAACATAATCTCCAAGACCAAATTGCAATTGCGCATTAGATGAGGCAATTTGGGTATTAATGTCTTTTAATAAAAATGTACCATCAACGGTACCATCTGTACGCCACAATTCATACCCATGTGATGAATCCGCTGCTCCAAAGTAAAAAACGTCATTAATAACCTTTCGAACATTTACTAAGCTTCCCAAAGCAATTTCAGGATGCAAATCTGTTATTTTCTTTAAATTGTTGCCATCGAATACCCAATAAATTACATCACCTACAACGCTTAAGTCAGGAGAGCCTCTTACCTTGCGCTGAACCGCATAATGTTTAGTATTGCCATTTAAAAACCAAAAGTCGTCGTAATATTCCCAAGGAATAGAAAAAAGAAGTTTATTAGATTCAAGGCTACCACTATTTTCATAAAAATCAATAGCTGTATTATTATTATTGTAAGCACAGTAAAAAATTTTCTTGTCAGTTATAGTTAATTCTCCATGCAAATTGATATTACCTGTGATATGAGTTACAGTTGAAGTGAGTGTATCAAACTTGCTTATTTTGGTTTGGAAATTAACATAAGAAGTAAAATAAAGATTATCTTTGAGTACAAACGGATTATATGCAATATAATCAGAGTTACCATCAACTTGTGGAAGTACAAGCTGCGAGCTCAAACTATCACCCTTAGATTTCCAAAGTTTTTTCCTCCATTCTACATCGCCGGTTTCAGGTGCGGTAGAATAAAAATAATTGCCGAATGGCATATTATCTAGGAAATTAACCCTGTAATTTTTAAAAATATTGGTTCCGTTGATAGTACCATCAGTTACAAAAAAATTTGTACCTATACCATAAAACGAATCAGAATCGTTAAAGGAAAAATAGTATTTGTTATCAAAATAAAAGCCTTCACCCAGAGACCCAGAACTATTCTGCACCGTTATTCTTTTTTGCAGTGTAGTCCCCCAGCTCGTACCGTCAGTTTCCCAATATTCAAATGTACCAGCGCTATGATCATAAATCAGAAAGTACAAATGGTCATTTATCTGAAAAAAGCCTAAAAATTGATGGCGGTAGCCAGAGTAGATAGATTTTATTAAAAAGGTTGCGTCATTTTGACTTTTGAAAATATTACCCTCAAAAGCAAAATACATTGTATTCTGAAATTTGTAATGCATAGGTTCATAGCCAAGGTCTCTACTCCCAAAAGTATTATCAGAGATTTTCTTTACAGACCCGGGCTGTCCATTTGTTATAAAATATGCATAACGACCTTCCTTAGCTTCATTTGCTCTAAAAAAAAGCGTGTCTCCTGAAGTAAATGAACCTCCTTGAAATATATAGGCATTATCTGTCCCCTGAGCTATATCTTTAAGAATTCTTTGAGAAAAAGCAGGTAGTATAACAGCAATAATAAAAAGTAGCAGCAGTAAATTTCTTTTCATATAAATATTTTAGTCAACGGTAGCAAAGATAAATAATTGCTAATTCTATAGCGACATTCAATCCAACATTATTTTTCAACCAAAAACTTCTTCTTAAAACTCAAAGGGTTTTCGCCG
>CALRLS020000475.1:0-4423 GCA_943368815.1 Cyanobium sp. NIES-981 | reverse complement strand
GGATTTTGGGCCATTGCGATTGTAGAAATTAGCGCAAAAAAGAGTATCATTCTCATAATTTATTACTTACTTTGAATTTGAAAATTACTGATTCTAATAAAGTTAGTGGTTAACTGTAGCGGCGACATAGCAGCCACTCCATCAATTGCCATGACCTTTAGGTCGTGGATGTGAGATTGCTAAGTCAAATGGGGCTTCAGCCCAAACTAATGCCAATTAAATTTTATCATTTTTCGGAAAACTTATTTTTCCTAAATTTTACATTTCAATAAACACATACCGATGGTTACTAATTCCTATATCGTTGAAACGCTCGAAATTACTGCAAAATTAATGGAATTGCATGATGCAGACGAATTTAGAGTAAGAGCTTATACAAATGCTGTTTTTTATCTGGATAAATATACCGGAGATTTAGCCACGCTGGATTTCGGACAACTCACCCAGATTCAGGGAGTAGGTAAATTAATGGCTGGTAAAGTGATTGAGATTGTGAGTTCAGGTACCCTGAAAGAGCTCCAGGAATTATTGGCCAATACGCCTGAGGGTGTGATTGATATGTTTAAAATCAAGGGGATAGGTGTTAAAAAAATAAAGGTTCTCTGGAAGGAAGTCGGTATCGATAATATCAACGACCTGCAGATTGCCTGTGAAAACGGCACACTTGCCAAAGTAAAGGGTTTTGGCGGCAAAACACAGGAGTCAATTCTTGAATCAATTGCTTTTGTGAATAGTCAGGCAGGTAAATTACGAGTAGATAAGGCTAAAGCACTGGCAGACCTTATTCTGGACGAACTCAAAAAAACATATATAAAAGCAGAGGTATCCGGTCAGGTCAGACGGCAAAGCGAAATCGTAGATTCCTTGTTGTTTCTGGTGAGCAATAGCGAACCACAGGACGGAGGATTTTTTGCCAATTTATCGGCAAACTTTGTAGAAGACCCAAAGGCATCATCGCCTTTCACCTGGCGGGGCAGCTATCTCGATAATAAAATTGATCTGGAGATTAAATGGGTAGCTACCAATCAATTTGTGCAGAAACAATTCATTTATTCAGCCGATGCCAACCACCTGAAACGCAAGAACGAACAGGGCAAAACATTGCTAAAAATAAGTAATAGCGATGGGTTTAATAATGAAGAAGAAATCTATGAAAAATACGGAATCCCCTATATTATACCAGAAATGCGTGAGGGGGATTTTGAGTTTGAGTGGATTCAGCATCGCAAAAATGAAGATTTAGTAACATGGGAGAGCCTGAAAGGGATTCTTCATAACCATTCTACTTATTCAGATGGTCGTCATTCCTTAGAGCAAATGGCTACCTATTGTCAGGAACTGGGTTTTGAGTATCTCGGTATTGCCGACCACTCACAATCTGCCCAATATGCCTCGGGCCTGCTCATTACCAAAGTACAGCAACAACATGCCGAAATAGAGCAACTCAACAAAAAACTGAATGCAGGAGGTGGCAAACCATTCAAAATTCTGAAAGGCATAGAGTCTGACATTCTGGGTGATGGTTCACTGGACTATCCTGATGAAGTATTAGCAAGTTTTGATTATATAGTGGCCTCTATCCACTCTAATCTGAACATGACAGAGCCACGTGCTACCGAACGATTAGTAAGAGCCATTGAAAACCCATACACTACCATTCTGGGCCACCCGACAGGGCGCTTGTTACTATCCAGACAAGGCTACCCGATTGATTATAAAACAGTCATTGATTGCTGCGCCGACAATGGCGTGGTGATTGAAATCAACGCAAGTCCATACCGACTGGATCTTGATTGGCGATACATGCAATATGCCTTGGAGAAAGGTGTAATGCTCAGCATCAATCCCGATGCCCACGAAATGGAAGGCTACCACGATATGCACTACGGCGTAGCCTCAGCCCGCAAAGGCGGCCTGACTGCTGATATGACGTTTAATGCTTTAAGCTTGGTGGAGATGGAGGCTTATCTTGGGAAGAGGAAGGGGAGAGGGTAAAAACAGAATTAAAATGAGAAAATTTTTTGATGATGGAAATTACAATGAACAGGCCTCTATCATTTTCAAGTATTTTATTGGAATCATATTGGCTGCCATAGCTTTCTTTGATATTTCCAAATCGTGCAAGTCAAAGCCTTGGCCGGATATAGAAGCAATTAAACAAGATAGTTTTGATGTTCGGGTAAAATCAATCGGGTTTTCTAGAGCTCGCAGATCTACCGAAATTAAAGGTGAAAGTCTATCAGGCAGAGATACTACACTTTATTTAAATGAGTATCGCGAGTTTTCTGAAATAAAAACTAATGATACCCTTGTGAAAAGAAAAGGTGAGGTAGAATATAAGCTTAAAAGTGTCGGTTTTGTAGAAACTAAGACCTATTATTTATTAGAAGGAAAATGGGTTTATGAATTGAAGAAAATTAGCAGGTGATTTTCACTATTTTTTTCAATCTTAAAATTAAAGCCAAAAAGAAGATGTTTTAAGAATACATTCAAAAAGAAAATCATATCATGCAAAAGACCATCACTTTTCTAATGTTCGTAGGCGAGCAATGCGGTAAAGCCGAAGAAGCCATTAATTTTTATATCTCCTTATTTAAAGACTCAGGTATACAGAACATTAGTTACTACGGAGCCAACGAACCTGGAGGAAGAGAAGGAACAGTAAAACATGCCACTTTTACACTAGCCGGACAAACCTATATGGCCATCGATAGTGAGGCTCCGCATAAATTTACGTTCACGCCTGCTATATCAATTTATATTAACTGTGAATCAGAAGAAGAAATAGAAAACCTGTTCAAAAGCCTTACGGCAGGAGGAAGTATCCTGATGCCCTTAGGAATGTATGGATTCAGCAAGAAATTCGCCTGGGTAGCCGATAGATTTGGCCTTAGCTGGCAGTTGAATTTGGTATAGACCTATATCTATATCAACAAGGTGACCAAATTACAAACTTAATTTATTGTTCGGTTTTGAAACTAACAGTTCATGATTTAATGTTCTTATGTAGACCGAACAATAATCAACTGTCCAACTAAAATTATTCTATTCTTTAAGTTTGGTTGTTACGAGGTCGATAAGTTTAAGAAAATAAACACTATCCTTATGAGCATACCAAGCCAAATACTTAGATCTAATAAATACTTCTACCATTTTACACATATTGATAATATTGAGTCAATTTTTAATGAAGGATTGTTTTCTAATAATTTAAAGAAGCAAAAAGGAATAACCCACACAAATATTTCTTACTCAGGCATACAAGAACGAAGAAGTATGATGCCTGTTACTTGTGGTGATGGAGGGGTTATACATGATTATGTGCCTTTCTATTTTTGTAGCATGAACCCTATGCTTTTAGGTTTAGTTAGGAAAAAGAAAATAGATCAACATTTAATAGTTTTTTTAGCTATTCCAATAGAAAAAATTCACTCTGAGACTCTTGTATTTACTGATTCTTCGGCAAATACTACAGAGTCACCAAATTTTTATAATAATCCAAGTGATTTGTTGAGACTAGATTGGACTAACATAAATTCAAGAAAATGGGGAAATGAAAATGATATGGCAAGACACAATAGAATGTCAGAAGTATTAATTTATAAAAAAGTCCCTCTAGAGTGGTTTTCTCACATAATAGTTTTTTATGAACCAATAAATAAAAGGATTAATGCTATTTTTGATAGTATCAATCTTAAAAACAGACCTATTTTAACTTACCAGCCACATGATTATAAGTATTTTTACTTCACTAAGTTTACTATGAAAGGTAGAGAAAATGAAACTCTGATTCATGGACCTATTGCTTTGAGAGAGATTTTTGATGAAATTCAAGAGTGTATAATAAAAAAAAGACAAGTAAGAAGCAATTTTTCATTTAAGAATTTGCATTATTTTATTCAAGGAATTGAGAGCAATTTTTCTTGCATTGATGAACTTAAAGGAATATGGAATTTAGAAACAGAAAATGATGTTCATTTAAACTCAGTTTCGGAACATACAATACAAGTTGTAAATAATATAAAGACGAGTACAAAATTTAAAGAATTTGACGAGTATTCTCAAAATATACTATTACTATCTGGATATTTACATGATATTGGCAAGGGGCCACATAGTAAGTGGAAAAATGGAAAGCAACCAATTTATCCAGATCACCCTGCTGATTCATTAAAAATGCTTGAGAGAATACTTTCTGAGGAAATTGAAGAGTTATTTGAGAAAGATATAAGACTAATCTGTCTGTTGGTTGGTTATCATGATATCATTGGAGATATTATAGCTGAAAATAGGAGTGAAGAAGAACTTATCAATTTAGTAAATAATTTAGATGAATTAAATCTATTGGTATTTATAGCAAAATGTGATACTTTAGCTATTAGAACTGATTGGTATTACGATGTTTGCTTTCTAAGTATAAGTT
>CALRLS020000474.1:0-4436 GCA_943368815.1 Cyanobium sp. NIES-981 | reverse complement strand
TTGGTGTTTGACGGCTGATCAGTCACTAATGATCCATGCCGGAAATCGAGCTGTACCACAACAACTCGTAGTTCGCTCGCCCCAAGGTAACAACCTGCCTACACCTTTGCCTCATCATACTTCCCTTTTTAATTTGCGAACAAGCTTGCCGTCGGCTGAATACCTCATAACTAACAATGGTATCAGGATGTATAATCTGCCTTCAGCATTAATTTATAGTTCACCGGGAATTTATACCAGAAATACTATAGATACCCGGACAGCGCTTTCTCTGATACGTGATGCTTCAGAAGTATTGCCCATTTTATTAGAAAAAGGGCACAGTACGATAGCAGGTAGGTTAGCCGGGGCTTTCAGAAATATAGGTCGTGAAAAAATAGCAGACCAAATCATAGATACCATAAAACAAGCGGGCTATGATGTACGGGAGGAAGACCCTTTTTCGGACAAATTAGCATTCAATCTTTCCGGGCGTGAACGATCACCTTATATCAACCGGATCAAATTGATGTGGCTTCAAATGCGTGATAAGATTATAGAAGATTTCCCCCAATCACCTGGAATACCTGTTAACCATGATGCTTACATGAAAGACGTAAATGATATGTATGTAACGGATGCGTATCATTCGCTTTCTATTGAGAGGTATAAGGTAACACCCGAATTGATAGCCAAGGTAAGTAGTGGAGAATGGAATAGTGAAGAAAATGAGAACGACCGTAAGCAAAGGGATGCTATGGCAGCCAGGGGTTATTATCAGGCATTTCAAAGTGTAAAAGAAACGATTAGAAACATACTACAGGGAGCTAATTCAGGTAGCCAGGTTGATAAGGATCACTCAAAATGGTACAGGGAACTATTTGACCCTAGTGTAACTGTAGGTATACTGAAAGCAACAGATCTGGCGGGTTACCGTAGTCATCAGGTGTATATAGGTAACTCAAAGCATGTTCCTTTAAGTGTAGATTCGATGCGAGATGTTATGCCGATACTGTTTGAGCTTCTGGAACAAGAGTCAGAAGCATCTGTTCGAGCGGTTCTGGGACACTTTATTTTTGTGTTCATTCATCCATACATGGATGGTAACGGGAGAATGGGAAGATTCCTGATGAATACGATGCTCGCCTCAGGTGGTTATCCGTGGACTATAATACCAGTGGAAAAGAGAAATGAATATATGCAAGCATTGGAAAGGGCGAGTACTGAGCAAGATATAACAGCCTTTTCTTCAATGATTGCTAATCTGGTTAAGGAAAGAATGCAAGGAAAAGTCGTTAGCATACCACAGAATTAAGCATAGAGACCCTGTAGTGATAAAGGAAGGCAATCATTTGAGGATCTGTTTAAGTTTTGGAGAAGACTAATAAATGATCATAATGATCCAAGAAAAGAATGGGAGATGATACGGTTAAAAAGCCAGCTTTATACAATTCTTAACACAAGTAGAGAATGTAAAGACTGCTTTAGCTGGCTGGAATATGTGACACATGAACTTAATATAGAAAATACTCTCACTAACTCAGAGATTTACCCAAATGAGACTAAAAATATCCATAAGCTAATGCAAGAGGCTAGGCTTCATAATCTAAAGAATGCGACCATACGAAGGTTTGCCAATTTAGGCTTTCCGGAAAATGAAGTGACTATTACAACCCGGCATAGCTCGAAAGGCTTAGAGTTTGATGTTGTGATTTTGTTGGGAATGGAAGAAGAGAAGTTCCCTCATTTTACTCATTTGAACAATCCTACCGCCATAGCGGAAGATCAACGATTGTGCTATGTATGTGTTAGTAGGGCTAAAAGGTCATGCATCCTTTTAAGATCTGGAATTAATAATATTCTCACTCATAAAGGTGACATTTGGCGAAAACCATTTAAACCTTCAAAATTTTGGGTTAATCTACATACTAAATTCGGAAATGCCCAAAACATTTTTACCAATAAAACCTACAACTAGCAGTTCAATACACACATTTGGATAAATCCGAGTCAATAAAATAGTATACCGTCTTCCCTACTACAATTTTTTTTTGGCTTGTTACTTAATTTGAGAAGAATTAACTTTGGAGCCAGAAGTTATAATGGAAATATTGGAAGTCTTCATTGGGCGGATCCTTTAGAAGACTAAGATGCAATCCTTAGAATTACTCTCCTAATAATCTAATTAGATTCATCGTTCCTGATGGTTAGGCACCAAATGATTGGATAAAATAGAAAATCGCTGCTAACGTGTCTTTTGAACTTCCCGAAATGAAAGCCTCTGTCGGGGTGTTGTAGCGATGCCCCCTTCCATTACAAACTCGGAACAACTTCATCACAATCATTGTATAAGCGTATGTATTAACTTCCGATTTCTGCATTTTAATTCCGATTTTCCTCACTTCAGGCAGAATGATATAATAGCAAGGGTACAGATACGCTAATTTTGACCAACATATTAGTTAAAATTAAAGAAAAAATGAAGTTTTTGGTGCCCTATAACAAAAAATGCTTAACGCTGTTTTTTGCAGTAATGGTTGTTTTTCAAAGCTGTAAAAAAGACCAAAATGATACCACCCACGAATCGAAAAACATACAGGCTGAAATCCTGATGCTGCAACCAACCGAAGCCTTAATCAATCAAACGTATTCTACAAGTTTACAGGGTAAAGAAAACATCCAACTCCGCCCGCAGATAAGCGGCTATATTGAAAAAATATATGTCGACGAAGGTGCTTTCGTAAAAGCAGGGGAGCCCTTGTTCAGAATTAATGCCAGCATTTACCGCGAACAGAAAAATACGGCATCAGCAGCTCTTTTAATAGCCCAATCACAACTGGCGGCGGCTCAGCTTGAACTTGATAAATACAAAGTGTTGAGCGAAAACAAAGTGGTGGCAGATTTTCAATACGAAAAAGCAAGAATCAACTATGAAAACGCAAGGGCGGCCGTTCAGCAACAACAAACATTGGTTGCATCGGCCAATATAAATCTTGATTTTGCCCTTATAAAAGCGCCCATAAACGGCTACATTGGCAGAATACCGAAGCGTATTGGCGCACTGGTTGGGCCAAACGACTCTGAAGCATTAACCACTTTGTCGCAGGTAAATGAGATTTATGCCTACTTCTCGCTGCCAGAAAATGAAATACTGAAAATCAATGCTTCGCGACCTGGAAAAACCTTAATTGAAAAACTGAAAAGCTTTCCGGATATTACCTTGTTGCTCGCCGATGGTAATCAGTACAGCCATCCTGGGAAAATTGATATGATGGACGGCCAGTTTGATCCGACTACCGGCTCGGTGATACTCAGGGCTTCTTTCCCCAATCCAGAATCATTGCTCAGAACCGGCAACACAGGAAGAGTTTTGCTTAGTACAACCGTGCAAAACGTCTATAAAATTCCGCTACTGGCTACTTATGAAGTACAGGATAAATTGTTTGTGGGCTTGCTTGATGGTAAAAATAAAATGGAATGGGTGGCACTGAAAGACTATGTTAAATCGGGAGATTATTTGATTGTCAGGTCAGGATTCAAGCCTGGCGACAGAATTGTGGCCAATGAGTTGTCGGCTATCCCTGAAAATTCGATCATAACCCCCAGAGAGGTCAATTAAAATCAGAAAAAATGTTGAACAAGATAATAAAAAGACCCGTACTGGCTACGGTTATTTCAATCATATTGGTTCTTTTAGGCATTGTCGGGTTATTAAGGATTCCAATGACACAGTTTCCTGAAATTGCACCCCCAACTGTATTTGTGTCGGGCGTTTACCCCGGAGCCAATGCCGAGAGTGTAATCCGTTCGGTTATTACACCATTAGAGCAGGCTATCAATGGGGTAGAGAATATGCAATATATGACCTCCGGTTCATCTAACGACGGCAGCTTTTCTATTACTGTTATTTTTAAACAGGGTGTAAACCCGGACCAGGCTGCTGTAAACGTGCAAAACCGCGTGGCACAAGCCAACGCGCAACTTCCGTCAGAGGTGATTCGTCTCGGGCTCAATACCACCAAGCAGCAGACCAGCAATCTTATGATTGTAAACATTAATAGTGATAAACCCGAAAAGTACAATGAGGCTTTTCTACAGAATTACGCCAATATTAATCTTATTCCTGAACTGAAGCGAATACCCGGCGTAGGAAACGTGAATATGTTTGGGGCAAAAGATTATGCTGTAAGGGTTTGGATTAACCCTGCCAAACTGGCATCGTATGGTCTTGTGCCTGACGATGTAGAGACAGCCATACAAAATTACAGCTTTGAAGCATCACCGGGAAGCCTGGGTCAGGAAACTGATGCATCTTTACAGTATGTTTTACGCTACAAAGGCAAGTTGAACAAACCGGAAGAATTTGAGCAGATTATTCTCCGCTCAAAAACCAGTGGTTCTGTATTGAGATTGAAAGATGTTGCCCGTATAGAGTTTGGTCTTTCCAATTATTCAAG
>CALRLS020000473.1:0-4447 GCA_943368815.1 Cyanobium sp. NIES-981 | reverse complement strand
TACGGGCAGACACCCCACTTTTAGCATCTACATATTCACTCTGACGGGCCTCTACGGCTATTTGTTCAATGAGGTCTTTCAGTATTTCATTCACCTCAATTTTCTTCTGTTCGGTCTTAATGACAGCCTCCTGCGCTGTAATTCTACGTCCAATCTCTATTGATTTCGGATAGTGGGTCACAATCTGACTATCAATACGGTCTTTCAGAGGTGTAACGATACTGCCACGGTTAGTATAGTCTTCAGGGTTAGCAGTAAAGACAAACTGAATATCTAATGGAATTCTTAGCTTAAAGCCGCGAATTTGAATATCTCCTTCCTGCAGAATATTGAATAATGACACCTGAATACGAGCCTGTAAATCGGGTAATTCATTGATAACAAAAATACAACGATGCGAGCGTGGAATCATACCGAAGTGAATCACACGTTCGTCAGAATAAGGCAGCCTCAGTGTTGCAGCTTTGATAGGGTCAACATCACCGATTAAATCGGCAATAGAAACATCAGGGGTTGCCAGTTTCTCATTGTAACGCTCTGCACGGGGCATCCAACTGACAGGTGTATTATCACCTTTTTCGGCAATCAGGTCTTTGGCAAAACGTGAAAGCGGCTCCAGGGGGTCGTCGTTTAGTTCTGAACCCTCAACCACAGCCACGTATTCATCCAATAAATTGACCATCAGTCGGGCAATACGGGTTTTGGCTTGTCCACGGAGACCCAATAAATTGATATGGTGCATAGAAAGAATGGCTTTTTCCACATCCGGAATAACGGTATCTTCATAACCCCAGATACCCGGAAAAACCACTTCTTTTTTTGTAAGTTTCTCGATTAGGTTTTCCCGGAGTTCCTGTTTAATGGATTTCGGACGATAGCTACTGGCTTTCAGTTCACCAAGGGTTTTAATTTTTAATAAGTTTTTGTCGAATCCCATAATGCGTTTGCTACTAATTTTCTTTAGTTTAAGAGTATTTTAGAAATCTACTTAGGCGATAGTCTGAAGTCAGGTAATGATAATACAAAATTGAACCCTGCTTTTGATTGAATAACGGATTTAAAGATAAAATGGTTTGTATGGGGTTTTCATTTCAGCAAATATTAATGAAGATTCAGGGTCTTGTATCAGATACACACTCCGTTTTATTAAAATTATCAACAATTATTCTTAATTTTATTAATATAGAATAGTATTGCCCACAACTATTTCAAGCTACGAAATACGGCTGCTGTAAAGCAAAATGAATGAAAAAATATTACAATACGATAAAATCTTGAAAATTCAGCTATTAAAAACCCATTTCAGATTCGTAGCTTTTGTTCTTCTATCTTCACTCGTACCTGATATGAGTATGGCACAATCAATCGGGAAAATGCCTGATGGTAAATGGTGGACATTAAAGAACCTGAGTCTGGATATTCCCGGCTCATATTGCTACAATGATTCGGCATCGAATTGCCGGAAATACGGATTCCTATATACATGGGATGCAGCCCAGAAAGGATGTGCTTCATTGGGCAAAGGCTGGCATTTACCCTCAACCACAGAATGGCACGATTTATTGAAACATTATGGTGGCGCATTCAAGGATTCTGCGAGTACAGGTAAGGAGGCCTTTAAAAAACTTTTAAGTGCACCTTTCGGAATGAACCTGGCAGGAAATAGAAATATTGATGGAACTTATGGCAGAATAGAAGCACACGGATTTTACTGGACTTCCACTTCATCTGACAAGAATAATGCAGGCTTTTTCAATTTTGCAAATGGCACAAAGGTACTTTTTCTGCAACCGGATATGGAAAAATTACGTGCTATCTCGGTGAGATGTGTTAAGAAGGTTCAGTAATACTTAATTCTAATTCATAAAAGGGGCGTTGATTCTGCACTTTACAAAATCAACGCCGCATACTCTTATATCAGATACATAGTGGTTGTTTTAGCTACATTGTCCCAGAATGACCCATATAATGATGAAAACGATAATAGTACCGAAGCAGCCGCCTCCTAATTTTTTTGCGCCATAACCGGCTAATAATCCCCGAAATAAGTTGTTCATATCTTAACAATTTTGTGGTTTATAATGTCATGTATATACGATATAAAAAAACAATCCTGATGCAGATTATTGTATTTTGAGGTATTAATTCTACAAATTAAATTAGGAATATACGATAAAAAAGAAGTCTGCTTTTTTTGTAGAAAAATTTCCCGAATATCGATTGAAATACTTACCAACGAACACCATATTTCTCTCCTGATTCTGCTAAGGACTTCGCGGTTTCAGGTAGCAAATCTACCCCACTTTCTAATTGTTTTTGTTTCAATTCAAGCCCTCTTGCTCCGGGCATTCTTACTGGTTTTGTAGGATCAATGGCTTCTGCGTTAAGACATTGATTTTTGAAATATTCTGTTTCACGCTTAAAGGCTACTTCTCCTGCAAAACCCTGTGGACTGATAATCTGTAAATACACCGAAGCACCCCAAAGCGTAGGCAAATCAGACCTGCCGTAGCCGCCCAGGGCACTTGTCAATGCCTCAATCATCAGGCCTAAGCCAAATCCTTTATAACCACTGTCGAGTCCACCCAAAGGGAGTATTGAACCCGGAGGGTTGGCAAAAAAAGTAGCAGGGTCATTGCTTGTATTGCCCTGATTATCTAAAAGCCAGTGATGCGGTAGCTTCTCCTGATTGCGATAAGAACGAGCCACCAGACCATTAGAAGTGGTAGACATACTCACATCAATCATGATAGGGTCTGATTCCGTCGGAATACCAACAGCCAGAGGGTCAGGGCTATAAACAGGGGTAAGTCCACCAAATGGGGCAACTGTCTTGTTTCTGGGGTCTGAGCAGGCAAGTAGAATCATGAAACCCTGTCGAGCTACTTTTTCGAGATAAGCAGCCAGACAGGCAATATGGTGTGATTTCTGTATCGTAACAATGCAGGTGCCGTATTGAGCCGCTCTTTTACAGGCTTCTTCAATGGCTTTATTGACTAACCACGGGCCAGGTAGATAATTACCATCCAAAGCCAACACTGCTCCCATATCATTGAGCAGGGTCGCTTCTCCGGCTTTGGTCATCGAATCCTTTTCTAATTCAGTGATATAAGCAGGCAGTAATTGAAGCCCGTGTGTGCGATGTCCCAATAACTCGCCCTCCAATAATATATCGGCTGTATGAAAAGCTTTTTCTTCATCTAAACCTGCTTTCTGCAAAATACTCTGGCTGAATTCCAGAAGCGCCTGCGAGTCTCTCATATTTAAGCAGTTGCTTTAGCTACGGATGCTTTCATTTTTGACAAGCCTAATTTGGCTGCCACTAAAGCGTCCATTTTCCAGTATTCTTTATTGAATAACTCTAATGATAATACGATAGGGGTGTTTTTGCTGTTCAACTCTTTTAATATCTGGGTGATAGGCGCAATACCATCGCCGGGTAATATACGGTCACCATCATTGATGGTTTCTCTTGGCGGCTGGCCGGGATAATCGTTCATGTGGAACATCTGAACAGACGAACCATTGATGGTTTTTAAGCTATTGAAACTCGAACCTCCTTTATGCAGGTGATACACATCTGTCAATACACAGGCTTTAGGGTGGCCACTTTCGGAAGCAACAAATAAAACCTCTCCAACCAGATGCAGGTTAGTCGAGAATCCCCACATTTCTAATTGCGGTATTACACCAAAATTATCACTTACCTCCAATAGTTTGCCGTATCTTTCGGCAACTGCCTGCAGGTTAAGGACACCACCGGTAGTAGCGCCAAAAGGAGGAGCCGCAATGCGTTTACAGCCGATTTCGGCCAGCATAGCCATTTCTTTTTTATTTTGTTCCAGGGCTTTCTCACGCTCTGCTGCATCGTCAACTATCCACTTCGAGAAGCCTATCGCATCTTCAATCGTAATGCCCAGATCCGCAGCCTTTTTCTTTACATCTTTTAGATTACCGCCTTTATCTACATATTTCTGCACCGTGTTTACCCATACCTCAATGGCATCATATCCGGCCTTAGCCGCAGTTTCTATTTCTCCCATCAGGCCAAGATTCTGTTCTCTGATGGTACTGGTATTGAGGCAGAATTTAAAATTATGTCCGGCTTTTTTAGCTGATTCAGCCATGGCATTCGGTAAACCTAAGCCTAAACCTGCTCCTACGGCCAATGAGCTTTTTATTAAGTTTCTACGAGAGATAGCGTTTGTTTCCATTGGTAGTCTCAAATAAGTATATGATTGAATGGGGTAAAGATAAGGCTATCTGTTTTAGTTTTCAAGGAAATTGAATTTTAATGTGATGCCTGTTTACCAATTATCATACGTGTAGGTATCATACAAGCAGGGGTTCAAAATTTTGAACCCCTGCTACCAAATGGATTTAATCACCAATAAATTTTTAAATCATTCTTCTTCAACCAGAACCCTTTCAGGAAAAAGCGTATTCA
>CALRLS020000472.1:0-4447 GCA_943368815.1 Cyanobium sp. NIES-981 | reverse complement strand
AGACCCGCAAAGAAAGGGCTATAAGCCATAATAGCAAAAACGAATGGAGGGGTTGGTATCTTGGTGATTTCCTGTAAGCGGGTGCTAATCATCTGGTTGAATAAATTCTCAACAATATCCTTGCGATAATCTGTCTGTGTTTTAGTTTTCTCACGTGGCAGCCTTGTAATCATCTGGAAACTTGATTGAGGGATTTCTTTATCAACAATCAATGAAGTCTGCGTACCCTTGGCTATTGGTATTTCATATTTCACACGTTTTGGGCCACTTTTATTCTCTGGAATACTGCTGAATTTCTCTTTAATCAGTCCTTCTACCTTTGCAGGGTCAAAATCACCGACAGCCACTACAGCCATTAAATCAGGACGATACCAGTCTTTATAGAATTTAATGATTTCTTCCGGTTTGAATGAAGTCAGTACATCAACTTTCCCGATAGGTATACGCTCTGCATACCTTGAATTATTTAATAAGAGTGGCAGCAATTTCTGTTGCACACGACCCTGTGCATTTTTAAATCTGGCTCTTTCTTCTTCCAGCACAATGCCTCTTTCGTTATTGATTTCGGTGGTATCTAAAGTAGCATAATGCGACCAGTCTGCTAAAATCTGGAAAGCGCGTTCGAACAATTTGGCTGAATCAGTTGGTACCTGTAACTGATAGATTGTTTCGTCGAAACTGGTGGAAGCATTAAGGTCGGCTCCGAATTTCATACCTGATTTTTGCAAGAAATCAACCAGTTGGTTTTTAGGAAAATCTTTGGTTCCGTTGAAATTCATGTGCTCCATGAAATGCGCAAGACCTAATTGTTTATCTGTTTCCAGAATAGAGCCTGCATTCACTACCAGGCGTAGTTCCATCCGGTTTTTAGGCTCGGCATTTTTAAGAATATAGTATTTGATACCATTCTTTAATGTTCCGGTCTTTACAGCAGGGTTGTTGGGAATCGGAATGTTAAGGTTTTGTGCAAATGTCTGTATTGTCACAAGCAAGAGCAGGAGTAGATTCAGAATCTTTTTCATGATAAATAATGAATTAATTACGGTTTTAGTACGTGTTAAAGGTCTCTCAATTTCAGGAATAAAACAACTAAGAGCTTAGTTTTTTACAAGACTAAGTTTTTTTATTCGCTCTACAAAATCATTTGTTAAGAATTCGGCCTAAGAAACGACTTTGGCTAATACTTGTATTTTACTCCGGTTAGATTAACGTTTGTTGGATAGGGTTTTCATATACAAGGCTCCGGATTTTATATCAGAATCATATTTTAAGCGGTTTCTTAAAACTTTTAATTTGACATTAGCGTTTGTTTTAGTAGCCATCTCTTATTTCTATTACTAATACCTTTTCTTTATGTCCGGCAGATCTATCCTCAGTCGTTTGTTTTCCTACTTTATACGTGGATTGCTTTTCGTAGCTCCTCTTGGTTTTACTTTCTTTATTTTACTTGGCGCTTTTGATTTTGTTGACAACATTATCCGAATCAGGATTCCTACTGCAGACCCTAACAGAGACTTGTTTATTCCGGGCTTAGGTTCTATCATTGTTGTAACCGGTACCATGCTAATTGGTTTTGTTTTTTCAGTTTTATTACCACAAACCCTTCAGAATATCATTGAAAATGCCATCAGGCATTTGCCTTTGGTACGGATTTTTTATTTTGCATTCAAAGACTTAATTTCGGCCTTCGTTGGTGATAAGCGGAAATTTAATCAGGGGGCAATCATATTGGTCAATAAAGAAGCACAAGTTTATAAAATTGGCTTTATTACACAAAATGATTTAAGCAATTTAGGCGTTAGTGATTTAGTGGCGGTGTATCTACCCCATAGCTATGCCTTTTCGGGAAATCTGGTGCTGGTTCCGAGAGAAAATGTGAAGATGATTGACTTACCAAGCGCCGAAATCATGAAACTGATCGTTTCGGGTGGGGTTTCTGTTAATGATAATAAGTAGGCAAATTTTATATATACTATTATGCGAAGCTAATAATATATTATCCCTACGGGATATTAAACTTTGAAACTATACAATTTGCTACCGATATATCTTCCCTAAGGGACTGAAAATCGACGCTTAAATACGCCACAGAAATTGTATATTGGTGGTCCTACGGTAGGAAAAGAACAAAACCAGCTTAATGCTCCTTAGGAACAGGAAATTAAAAGTTCTGAATTCATTTCATTCAACGAGTTAATAAACAGATATTTATATTTCATATATCTTGCCGGAATACCATTCCGGAATACGACATAAATCTCATGACTCTATTCAAATCTTGTTTAGTCTTATTTTTTCTCAGCCTGGCCTTTGGCGGTTTTTCGCAGGATATTCATCATCAGGAAGCCAAATCGGTTGAAGAACTACTGTATAGGAAAGACCCGTCCAAGGCCAGAAGTATGTTCTCAAAAGATAAATATCTGGTGCTGGAAAAGGTCAGAAGCGGGAGACGAACTAAATTTTTCAAGGGTGATACTTTCAGATTCAAAACCAAAGATGATACTATCTATGAAGAAAGTCTGTATGACATCACCGATTCATCATTTGTGATTACTTCGTTGAACGAAGTGATGAACCGCTATGAATATGTTGAAGTAAAGATCAGGGATGTGAAGCGTATTTATAAATACCCTAAAAAACCCATTCGTTTTGGCATAGCCAATTTTTCACCCTTTGCCTATATACTGGTTGAATGGGCCGCATGGAATGTTGACCCTGTTACCAATCCGAAACTGGCGCTGGCAGCAGGTCTGACAGCCGCCTCACCTCTGTTTACTGTTTTGCAGAATGCTTTAAGAAGCAAAAAACTGACTGAGAATTATCGATTGAGGGTTTTTCAGAGTTTTTGATTTATTTTATCTGAACTGTGATTTAGCTGATTTTAGGATTTCACTGATTAATTACAGTAGATTTAATTACATCGAATAGTAATACGATTATTATAAAATCAGCGAAATCAGGTTAATCCGTTAAATCAAAGTTCAGACAAAACAATCGCCAAATTTATTTATATATCAAATCCTTATTCCAGTTCTTAATGGTATCTGTCATGGCTTCGAATTCTATTAAGAAACCGTCGTGTCCGTAGAGGGATTCTATTAAAGTATATTTTGCTTCAGGGATATGTCTGGCAATGAAGGCTTGTTCTTCCGGTGGGAATAATACATCAGACGAAATACCAATCACCAGTGTTTTTGATTTGATGCCTGCTAAAACTTCATCCACCTTACCCCTACCCCTGCCCACATCGTGTGAATCAAACATTTTTGAGAGGGTCCAGTAAGAAAAAGCGTTGAAGCGTTTGCCAAGTTTTTCTCCCTGATAATTCTGATAGGTATTTGCTCTGAAAAAGTCTACCTGACCTTCGTCCCTTGATTGCGTGCGGTTATACGTTGCATAATTGCGATAAGACAATAAGGCAATTGAGCGGGCTACTTTCATGCCATTCATTCCGGCTTTCGGGCTTCGTTCTATCCATGTCGGGTCGGCAGCAATAGCCATTCTTTGTGATTCATTAAAAGCAATACCCCAGGGAGAATGAATGGCATTGGTTGAAAACAGAATAAGGTTTTCAATCAAATCAGGTTGCATGATAGCCCATTCGATGGCTTGTTGCCCACCCAGAGAGCCACCCAAAAGTGTATTGATTTTATAGATACCCAGGTGCTGACGCAGTAAATCTAAAGACCTCACCACATCACGGATGGTAATGAACGGGAAATCATGAAAATAAGGCTCACCTGTAACCGGATTTTTAGACAGGGCATTGGTAGAGCCATAATGAGAGCCGATGATATTGGCACAAACGATAAAATGTTCTGTCGGATTATATAAACGTTTTTCACCGATTAAGCCGTTCCACCAGTCTGTTGGGTTAGCATTGCCTGTAAAAGCGTGGCACACCCAAATCACATTATCCATTGCAGCATTCAGTTTTCCAAAAGTTGAATAAGCAAGCTGGAATTCAGGTAGCCACTGGCCTGATTCTAACTTAAAAGGTTCGTCGTAGCGAAATATCTGTTGGTTTTCCATTGTTTATGAGTACTTACAATATCCCTCGCCTAATTTCTTGTATACAGAAAATAAGGCGACATAAAACGCATACCCCTCGGTAATACGGCAAACAAAACCAATTTTAAAACGATTTGTCTATGATTGGTTTATAAGTCCGAATGGTTTTGACCCTTTCGGTAGGTTTTGGCACCTTATCGCAAGTAGCGGGACAGGTTGCCCGAGATTCACAGAGCCTATTCTCTCCTCTCGTCTGTATAAATCAACCCATTAGCTACGGTAAGTATCTGATTGAATTGATGGTGCAAATATCGGAATGAATTTGTAGAAAACAATATTTTGAATTCCTTTTTTATGAAGACGGCCTCTAGGAGTTCTTCTGATAGTACTCATTAATATCCTTGAACCCATCAGGCAGGTACTTTCTTTCAACGAG
>CALRLS020000471.1:0-4452 GCA_943368815.1 Cyanobium sp. NIES-981 | reverse complement strand
CGGCCAATGAGTTAGAAAAACTATATCTTCAAACTGTATAAGTCCATGAGGAATCTTATAGCCAACAAAGAATATACTTCTCTGATACGTGATAAACGATTCAGAATCATGGGTACGCTTGTCGCTGTTTTATTATTTGTGGCATTGGCTGGTGGGTTTATCTCTTACCGTTCATTAAAAAAAGAACGGCAACTGGCACAGGCAGAAGCGCGTGAAACCTGGTTGAATCAGGGTGAAAAAAATCCGCATTCTGCCGCTCATTATGGTTCCTATGCTTTCCGGCCTAAATCCGAACTCAGTTTCTTTGATTTCGGAGTAGATTCTTATGTAGGGACAAATGTATATCTGGAAGCCCATCGCCAGAACGATGCGAGGTTTTCAGCGGCACAGGAGGCTTCTTCACTAATCAGGTTCGGCGAAATGACAGTGGCTTTCGTACTGCAGTTGCTTGTGCCGCTTCTGATTATTTTCCTTTGTTTTGATTCGATATCAAAAGAGAAAGAAGATAATACATTTAAACTGCTTTTAAGCCAGGGTGTAAGCCCGGACCAGATAGCATGGGGAAAGATACAGGGTTTTTCGAAAGCGCTATCATGGATTCTTATTCCTTCACTTTTAGTAGCTTTTTTAATTACTTTAATAGGTACAGAAGGTACCATGACAGCTAATTTGTTGTTGCGTTTTGGCTTGCTGCTTGTTTTTTATGCCCTTTATTTTTTCTTTTTTATCGGTACAGCAACAGTAATTTCTGCCCATACAAACTCTTCTAAAAATGCTTTGCTGAGCCTTTTGGGCATCTGGATTGGGATATGCGTGATTTTACCCAAAGCCAGTGCCAATATCGGTGCATCCTTGTTCAAAGCGCCTTCCAATTTTGAATTTAGGGAGGCCATAAAAAAGGATGAAGAAAGCGGGATTGATGGACACAATCCATCGGACAAAAGATTTGCAGCCTTGAAGAAAGAAGTACTGGCCAGATATAAGGTTGATTCTGTCGAAGCACTTCCGGTTAATTATAATGCCATTGCCATGCAGGAAGGAGAGAAGTATTCTTCGATGGTATACAACAAGCATTTCAGTCAATTGGAAAATACCTTTCAAAAACAGAATGCCGTTTCCACCTATGCTGCTTTAGTAAACCCCTATCTGGCCATCAGAAATATTTCAATGGGTCTTTCGGGCAGTGACTATAAAACCGCTATGGCTTTTCAGAAGGCAGCAGAAAGTTATCGGTTCAAAATGGTTGAAACATTGAATAATCACATGCGTGATTTTTCCAAAACCGGAGAATGGGATAAAAAGGCTGATGAGAGCCTTTTTGGAAAAATTCCTGATTTCCGGTTTTCCGGGCCATCTGTCTCTGAAATCCTCAAACAAAATGCAGTAGCCATTCTGGCTTTGCTTGTTTGGTTGGGTATCTGCATAAAACTGGTAGCGAACCTAAAAAAACTAAAACTTGGCTGATATGAATATCCTTCGCTTATTGTTTAAATATGAGGCCATCAGCCTGATGCGAAGCCGACTTTTTCAGCTATCTATTGGCTTGCTGTTGGTAGTTGGCGTATATGGTATCTTTTATGGTAAAACTGAAATGGATCGTCAGCGACATATTCTCAAAGAAATCAGAGCCGATGAAACAAAAAAGATGGAAGCCTTGCAGGCTAAAATTTCTACGGATACTTTGCCTAATGTAATCGGTAATCGTACTTTTCGACTGGTAGAAAACCCACCCTCGGCATGGGCTAGTCTTTCCATTGGTCAAAGGGATATTTTTCCATACTACTTGTATGTAAGATACTGGGATTTAAGCCGCCAGTTATTAACAGCCGAATTAGCGAATCCGGAAAAACTACTGGCTGGAAATTTTGATTTAGCATTTGTGCTCATTTATATTTTTCCGCTTTTCCTCATTGCCATTAGTTATAATCTTATTTCCGGAGAGAGAGAAGCAGGTACTTTGGCGTTACTATTGTCAAACCCTATTTCTGAGCGAACAATTACACTCATCAAAATAGCTTTCAGGTGGCTATTCAGTTTGGGTATAGCCACCCTGCTTCTTGTGCTGGCGATGTTTGTCTGCTCTCTTAAACCCGACACTACTTTTTGGATGTGGTTATTGACTGTGGCACTCTATTTTGCCTTCTGGTTTGGACTGATATTTTTTATCAGCAATTTAAAAAGAACTTCTTCATTTAATGCTTTCAGTTTATTGGGTACCTGGATTGTATTTGTAGTTATCATTCCGGCACTTATCAATATTTACCTGTCAAGTGCCTATGCTGCCCCTCCGCGTAATGACCTCACACAGGCCATCAGACGTGAATTTTATAAAATTTGGGACAATTACGATGATACGAGCTACCGCTATGAATCATCGGTGAAACTGGCACAGAAATATCCTGCCTTTAAATCTGATACCAGCCATAACTGGGAGGATAAATATATGCTGGCCGAATATGATTTCTATGATGATCGCCTGAAACCCTATTTTAAAAAGTATCAGGATCTGGCATTAAAAAAAGAACAGCTTGGCAATAGCATAGGCGTAGTATCGGCGGCTGTTTTAACACAAAAAATCTTTAATGATTTAGCCCAAAGCGATCAACAGGGCTATCAGCATTTTCTGGATGAGGTGAATGGGTTTCATACCCGGCTAAAGCATTTTTTTTATACACCCATCTATCAGAATCAGCCTTTCAGGCTAAGCGATTTTGGGAAAATTCCAAGCTACACTTATCAACCTGATACGCATAGGTCATCAACCACTCATAACATCACGTTTCTCTTTGGCATTACCCTTATGTTATGGGTCTTAGGGTTTGTTCAAAAGAAGTAATTTCGGTTGAAGACGATTGAAAATTTTTATTGATTATAATGGCACAGCCACATGAAAAAACGATTACTTTTTTTATTTTTTTTCGTATCCAAGTACATATTGGCACAAGAACTGGTAATACAAGGCAAGGTACTGGATAAAAAAACTAATTCGCCTTTGGCAGGTGTAATTATTCGCCTGGAAAAATCGAAAAGAACCGCTACGTCTTCTAACTCGAACGGTGAGTTTACTATCAAGGTGCCTAATCAAAAGGGGGTATTACTCTTTTCTCTAATAGGCTATCAGGCTGTTAAACAAGAGATAAACACAACAGGGAGTTCTGATAGCCTTTTTGTCTCAATGACCGAGTCAGAGAACGAACTGGATGAAGTATTGGTAAAGGGTTTATCAAAAGAACAGTCAGAAGCCAGAGAAATAAGGCTGAATGTAAATCCTGTGACAGTTATCACAGCACGTGAAATTGAAAACAGAGCGTCAAGTCTTAATGAATTACTTTCCAGACAAGCGGGAGTACAAGTCAGGCAAAGTGGGGGAGCAGGTAGCACAAGTACAGTGTCTGTCAGAGGTCTGGAAGGTAAAAGAGTACAGATATTTATTGATGGTAATCCACTGAATACACCTGACGGAAGTTTCGGTATCAATGACTTACCCCTCCAACTGATAGAACGGATTGAAATCTATAAAGGAACAGTTCCGGCACATCTGGGGGGAGACGGGCTTGGTTCCGCCATCAACGTAGTATTAAAACACCGTGAGTACAGCTACATAGATGCTAATATAGCTTTGCAGTCTTTTGGCACTGTAAATGGGGGTGTTATTCTCAAAAAAACTCTTGAAAAGCCTGGTATTGAGTTTGGCGTCGGGGCTTTCCTGAACAAGTCCGACAATAATTATCTGATGCAATCGCCTTTCCAGCCTGATTTAAAAATCCGGCGTGACCATGACTATTATCGAAACATTTTGATTGGTTCAGCTATTAAATTCCACAAGTTATGGTTTGATGAAATTGAAATAGAAGGTGCGTATATTGATTATTCACGTGAGTTGCAGGGTATCCAACGGAATATTCAGGAAGTAACTACTACCTCAAATATTAAAGTCATTGCTGCTAATCTGGATAAAAAAGAGTTCTTACTAAAAAACCTGAGTTTTAAATCGCACAATGTCCTGGCAGACTTTTCAGCCACTTTGGTAGATACATCTGCTTATACGTATAACTGGGACGGTAGTCGGATTAAAAGCGTAATTGGTAAAGGTGAAATGGGGGTTGGACCAAATAATCTGCTCACTAAACAAACTGAATGGCGGAGCCGACAAAACTTCAATTACGAGTTCAGCAAACAACTAAGTCTGAACCTCAACAGTGCTTTCAGAAGGGGTTTTTTTGTTCCCAAAGACGATATAGCCAATGCCTTTGCCGGGCGGAATAACTATAACTGGCCGGCAGACTTAACAAACAATGTGCTTGGTCTTACATTAGAGGCAAAAAACAAAGAAGGTAAACTGATGGCTTCGGCCTCAGCAAAGCACTATTATAGCTATGTGAATGGCTATAATACCAACATTTATCTACAAAAAGATCCGGATTTAGTAAAAGCAAAATTCAGCAAACTGGG
>CALRLS020000470.1:0-4476 GCA_943368815.1 Cyanobium sp. NIES-981 | reverse complement strand
ATTGAAGATAAAAAATTCTGCTGCCCATATTCAACAGGTCCTGAAATGCAGGTATTAGACGATCAGGGACACCCGGATGCCAAAGCAGGTAAAAATGGCAATCACAAAGCAGGCTCATTATATGACATGATTCCTCCGGCAAGCTTTGAAATTGTAAAACCAGCAGGTGAGTGGAATACTGCAAAAATGAGAATCGACCATAAAGCAAATAAAGGTACTTTCTGGCTAAATGGTAAACAAACGCTTGAGTTTGACCTGACAGGCCCGGGTTGGGACAATATGGTAGCTGTAAGCAAATTCAAAACATGGGAAGGTTTCGGTAAATTTGCTAAAGGTAAAATCGCATTACAAGACCACGGCAACAAAGTGTGGTTTAAAAATATCAAAATCAAAGAATTGTAGGATTACATTCTTTGCTCTTCTCAAAGCCTATACCTTTCGTGGTATGGGCTTTATCTTTCCTATTTCCTCCCCAACCTCTCCTTCGCCGCTTCCACACTCTCAACAAAATTAACCCTCCCCACTTTATTGCTTTCATAAATAAAATCGTGCAGGCTTCTACTCGCATATTTTCCAAAATCACCAACTATAGCCAGTGGCATACTATAATTTGAAAATTTTTGCAGAATCTCTCCGGCAATTCCGGTTTTCAAATCAAAAAATTCTTTTGTTATATTTCGTTCATGAAGAATCAGCTTTTCTGCACCCGCATAAGCCGCATTTGCCATTATATCCAGCGCATCCTGCACATCATTAATAGCTATATCATCTACAATCAATTCTGCCATAAAAACGCCATTATAATTGATTATTTCTATATTCATCGCTGGTTTTCCTATTAAATTTAATGTCAAAGATAAAAAATTTCAGCCTTGCTTATTACCCTCTGAAACATATTTACAATAAAATGGTGCGAAGCGCGTTAAACCTTTGTATCTTAAAATTGTCCAATTTGCTCGGTTCGACAATAAGTATAAAACTTATTTCGTTTGAACTAAATTGGTTACTTTTGCAAATCTTTTAACTAAAACAGTCAGGAATGAAGAAATTAACGTTAGGATTTTTAATGATTTTTGGATTTAGTAGTTCAGGTTTTTCTCAAAACATCGCTGTCAACAATTTAACAAAAACAACAAAAGAAGACAATTGGAAAGGGTTAACATCCCTGATTGAAGTAAACGACATTCTGCGCTATATTTATAGCGACCCCTTCAAAGAAAACTACATACACACGGTCCCTGCAGGCTACCCATTAGATAAAGACATTCACATCAATTCCTTTTATGGTTCACGTAACCACCCCGTTCACAAAGTGACGAAGTTTCATCGCGGAATTGATCTGAAAGGCGACACAGGCGAAAAAGTATATGCAACAGGCGACGGAGAAGTAGTGGAAGCAGGCTATAAAAGCGACATCGGTAACTTTGTAAGAATCAGACATCTGTATGGTTTTGAATCAATTTACGGGCATTTAAGCAAAATATCTGTAAAAAAAGGTCAGGCTGTTACAAGACATCAACTGATAGGCAAAGTAGGAGCAACCGGCACAGTAACAGGCCCTCATCTGCATTATACCTTAAAGAAAAACAGTCAGTTTATTGACCCGTTCGATTTCTTGTTTCTTGATTTCGAATCAGAAGGTATAAGCGCACTCTGGAAGCTGAAAGGCAAACTGGCATAATTTTAAGCCTGACAAAGAGAAAAACAATACAAGCCCCTTACAGGGCTTTTTTTATGCCCTATTTTTTCTTATTTTCTCATTTCATCACCACATGTTACTTATACATCCAATATGACCCATGCAAATCAATAATTATTCATATTTTTGAAATATAAATCAAACCAAAGCTATTGAAAAAGAAGAAGTCAATTTATGATGTTGCCAGCGAGCTACAGGTTTCTGTGACAACCCTCTCATTTGTACTGAATGGCAAGGGTCAGGAAAAAAGAATCAGCAAGGAAGTCATTCATAAAATTGAAACCTATATCAAAGAAATCGGGTACCAGCCCAATCATTTAGGTCGTAGTTTAAGCACCGGAAAAAGCAAAACTATAGGCATGATTGTAGGTGACATCAATAACCCTTTCTTTTCAGAAGTAGCCAGTGGTATCGAAAAAATTGCAGTCAAAGCCGGGTATACGCTCATCGTAGCCAGTTCAAACAATGAACTGAACCAGATGAAGTCGGTTATAAAGTTATTACACGACCGCAATGTTGACGGATTCATTATTTCTCCGGTTTCCGGTATTGAAGACGTAATCGATGAGCTCAGAAAAGAGGGAAAGCCAATGATTATTTATAATTGCTATTTTCCTGAACTCAACACCTTTAATATAGTAGTCGATAATAAACAAGGTGCCTATGAAGCCACACACCACCTTTACGAAAACGGTTTCAGGAATATTGGCTTTATTACACTTGACCTTTATAGCCAGGTTGAACGCATAGAAGGTTATAGCGATTTTATGGAGTCTCAGAATCTCAATAAAACCTTGCTAAAACTTCCCTACGAACTTAATTACGAGCAAATCATCCATAAAATTAGCCAATTTCTCATCACTCATGATGATTTGGATTCTGTGTTTTTCAGCACCACTTTTCTTACACATAGCGGCTTGAAAGCAATTAGTAAACTAGGCGGGAAATATGCAAAAATGGGAATAGTGAGTTTCGACGACCATCTTTTGTATGATGTGCTTAATCCGGGAATTACGGCAATTAAGCAGCCTGTTAAAGAAATATCCGAATCTGTTATTAATCATCTGTTAAATATGCTTGATGCCTCGGCTGATAAAGCGATAGAGCCGGAAACAATCGTTTTTCCGGTTGAATTGATTGTAAGGCAGTCTTCTTTTAGGCGGTGATAATATGCAATAAATGCTCCTTTGTAGAGACGTACGGTTCGCCGTGCGATTGCGATACGTCTCGTTGGGTAATGAACATCAGACCAATCAACTATCCTTTTAAAACCTTGCATCAGAATGAGTTAATTAGAAAGGATAGCCCTTTGGAGACGTAATGCATTACGTTTCTACAAAACGAAAATTCACTTATTACACACTATCAATTGCTTTTTATCTCATCGCTACCCCTAATCCCATTTAAAAGGATCATTAGAAGCAATATGGGTAATTTTAAGGTCAGGGATTTTAGTTTTTAGCCATTCAGAGAAATAGAGCATTCCAGGTTCTTCGCTTACACTATGGCCTAAAACAATCAGGGCCGCTTCATGCCCAATACGCTGACAATCCCTTACAAATTCTACGGTTTCCCATTCTACGGCCTCCCCTACTATCAGTACATCAGGTTTGTGTTGTAGCAGAGCAGACATTTGCCTGGAGCCACCCCATGCACCCGGTAACAAAGCTACTTTTTTGCAGGGTTTATTATCATTGCCGATGTATCGCACATGATTGATATGCAGCCCTTTTTTAAAAGTCTGTATAATACTTTTCAGGGAGGTTTCAGGGATATTCATTATCGGTGAACCCATATCATAATATTTGAGCCAGTCGACACTTTTAGCCACTCCGTAACTCACAAAATCAGGGCGCATGGCATGGGCATAGTCATGAAAACGCCAGATGCACATATTCAGTTTTTGCAGTAATTCCTCTTTTAGTTGCACCTGTGTGTTATTGGCTACCAGAGTCTTGTTATCACTTCCGTTATAATAGGTTGGCTCGTGCACAATCAGAAAATTAGCCCCTAAATCATGCGCTTTTTTAATGAGTTCTACTGTCGGGAACATCGTAGTCACAACACCTTTCACCACCAAATCAGCACTTCCGGCTTTAATCGTATCATTAGTATTTTTGATGGGTTCTCCCACGTAATCTTTAAGGATAATATCAATAATTTGTTGAACAGTCAATTTCCCAGCTCCGAAAGCTCTGGTCGAAATAATCTCTAAAAGCGTCAGTCCTAGCAGACTTTGAAAGCTTTTTTGTATAAATTCAGTTCTTTTCATGGTTTGGTAAGGTGTTGGGGTTTGAATAGGGTAATTTTTAGGCTAATTTAAGGTTTTTTGTTAAAGCATTTTAAAATTAAGTCTTGGCATTGGAAAAGAGTTTGGTTATCGTTTTAAAGGCCAAAGGATGAGGAAATGATTGAATATAAAAAAGAATTGATTCTTATAACATTCCTTCTCCGTTTAAATATTCCAGTAATTCAACTACATCTTCCGGTGTGCTGATGTCTTTATTCCGTTTCTGAATATGATAGAGCAAACCATCATATTCTTTTGTGATTGCCAGTGTAACCGAGTAATTAGTCAGGTTTATAGCCCTTAATTTCTCATTCGGAAACAATAAGAAATAATGTTTTTTATGCTCTACTTCTCCGGCAAAATCATTATTGAATTGTGTAGGGAGACCGTTTTTATAACCTTTATCGTAGTTTTTTAATGAGCAAGTATACCTGACCAGAACTTTGATTTTGGCATCGTAGATGGTTTCGTAATAAGCATCATTTAT
>CALRLS020000469.1:0-4477 GCA_943368815.1 Cyanobium sp. NIES-981 | reverse complement strand
TCGGGGCTTATGACCGCAACAATCGCAGACAATCTCTGGATATTTAGAGGAGAAGCCCTGCTGTTTAAAGGGAGTTTGAGCGAAGATAATTCTGTGTTTTCGGGTACATGGGAGCAACTGAACAGCGAGAAAATATGGGTACCTTATATGAATATAAGATTGGTGAAAGATGTGGGATGATAGGAATTGCTAATTTTAAGAAAACATTTTCTTAAGTTTGATAAGTAGAATAAAAACGCAATTTTGGGTAGTCAAACATCCAAAAAATACGAAATTTAGCACAAAAACAACTTCATGATTCAGAAACATCCGGTAGCTATTTGTCTTGATAGATAGTTAAAAATTAGTTAATACAACCCATTAATAAATGAAAATAGAATTAGAAGAAATCATTCTCTCTGGAACGTTTGGTGGGTTTAAGATTGGCGATAATATCAGTGATTTTAAACGCATTCATCCTGATGAGTTGCCTGGACTTGAAAATAAAAAGAATCGATACAAAATTTTCAAACTCGACCCGATTCAGTTTAGTTTTACCCGTGATATTTTGTTGTTTATTTCTCTAAAATGTTACTATCGTTGGATGACGTTTTATTTTGAAGGCAAGCGTGTCAAAATTAGACACTCTATGCCCGCCTTAAAAAAACTCTTAGAGAGTAAAAACTTATCTTTTGAAGAGAACAGAACCATTTCTGAGGCACAAATAAATCTTGAAGTCAACCAATGCGTCACTTTTATCTATTCTGTAGAAGATAATGGAGACCTTAAGTTGGCACAGATTGATAGTTTTACTCCAAGAGTATGAGAAGCAGGAATAATACACTCCTCAATACTTACCCCCCACAGTATACCTTGCTCTCAATATCCCGTCCAACTTTTCATCTTTGAGACGATAAGATACACTTATAAATTGCGCATAAGACAATATTCTTACCCCAATCAATAAACCACCTGTTTTCTCGTTAAAGTTTTAAACAACCAACCTGCGCACTATTATGCCTAAAACCTGCCTTGCTTTGCTGTTTCTTCTCTTTTTTAATGATACGTATTCACAAGATACCACAAAGATTCTATTTATTGGCAATAGCCTGACCTACTACAACCGTATGCCGCAAATGGTTCGAATGATGTTTGAGGAATCAGGCAAAGCCGTCAGAATCTACCAACGAACAGACCCGGGCATGAACATAAAAACCCATCTTGAATTAATGACTAATTATGGTGGTACTTTAGGAGAGAAATTTCAGCCGTCGATGGATAAATTAGTGCAGGAAAAACTAATTGACATATGGGGTAGTATCACGCCGTTTCAATTAAGCCTGAACACATTTCAGGAAATACATTTTGACTATGTGATTTTACAGGAAGCAACAATCCGCTTGCTGATTCCGCATCTCAGGGAAGATTTTTTCGAAATAATGCATGCCTTTCGGAAGGCCGCTGAAATGAGCGGAGGTAAGCTCTTATTTTATCAGCCTTATCCAACTTACAAATACCCTAAGACCTATTGCTTCCCGAATCCCGAATCAAAGGAAGGTTTTTCGTGCGCTGATGAATTGACAGACAGCGAACAGGAACTCAGTATCTATTCAAGATTATGCACCGAGATAATGGCAGAAGACAGTGTGCAGATTGTCCCCATCGGCAGAGCTTTTGAAGAAAGCCGAAAGGCATATCCTTCATATAATCTATTATCAGACGAACAACACCCAAGCAGACTTGGCTCATATCTGATTGCCTATACCGTCTACCGTTCGATAGTAAAAGAAAACTACCTGAAAGAATTCAGTTTTATTCAGGATGTAGACAAGAGTACTTTGAAAGGTGTTTTTGATGTGGTGGATAAGGTTATCAGGAAGGGGAGGTATTAGTTGAAATAATGAAACGATTGAGAAATGGCTCAATCGTTTCATTATGAAATCAAAGACATTTTGTTCTCCCAAACGGGCTGACTTACAACTTTCCAGCCTGCTTTGTGAAGCATTTCCTCCATTTTTTCATTGCTGATTTTATCCTGCGTCAGATAAGTTTTCCAATTGGCTACAGTACTTCGTTCTACCCCCAGTTTTTTATAAATACCTCTCTGGCCAATTAATGTTTGAAAGGCTTCCTTTGTCCCTACAATTTCATTCCCGACTTCTATCTCAATGATAATAGCATTAGGATTTGCAATTTCATCGATTCTGTCAAGCCAATACGCCAGGCCTTTAGGGTTTATTTCCTCTCCCTCCAAATGCCATTCCAAAGCTTCGGTCATGCGTTGTACAGTCTCCTTGATAGTATCTCCGGTGGCCACGCAACCATCAACATCAGGCGAATAAGCACCATAATTATTGCCGGTTTTTTCAATAACAACTAAATATTTCATAAGAACATAATTTTGTGTAGACTTATCTAAGTCCTGCTTGTTTTTCAATACTATTTACCAGAAAATCGCTCAGGTCATCATTAGGTTTGCCATTTATGGTTACTTTACCTGACTTAACAGCGTGAGTATATTGCCGATGGCTACCCTTTTGATTTTTAAGAGTCCATCCATCTTTTTCAATAATTTTAATCATTTCTCTAACTTTTCGAATCACAACTGTTTTGTTTTACTGATGTAAATATAATAGAATGTTTTGAAATGTCAAAACATATTGTTTAAAAAATAGATAAAAGAGGATTGAATTTTCATTCGTCTCAGCATAGTTTTCTGCTCATTTTTGTCATAGGTTTTTAAAACGGCAATATGACCAATCGAAAACAATTACGTTCAGAGAATAATGAACATATCGACACGTTCCATTGCAGCAATTCCATTGGGGATAAAAATTCAGCCGAATTGGGAGAAAGGATTAAGGGTTTACAATATAAACTGTAAACTTATTTTAGGAAGAGTCATTGTTTTACTAGTGTGTACATTGTGGCAATTCTTTTTTAACGAAAATGCCACAATGTACACCAGGTACAGGATGTTACACTATTTTTAATTCGACAATCCATAGCCCCACGCCCTTACCCCTCTGCCCCATGCGCTTAATAACTATATATCGAAATATTCATGATTCCCATTTTTGAGGAGAAGGAGGAGACATAGCGAAGACGTTCTTTTTCCAGAAATGTTTTGAATTTCTTTAGCGAACTCATGGTAGGTTCGCCATCTACTTTGATTTTTATCATCACAAAAAAATCATTACCAAAGGTATTCTGAGCAATGAGTTTGCTCAGTTGCAATGCTTCTGATACCTTGTTTCTGAGACTGAATGGAGTTCCCATCGGTACGTTATGTTAGGAGATAGTTAATGAATAAACCTGTTTAAACTTTTTATTTCAAGCGGACGCCGCGCGGACGAAAATGAGCGATTTTTTGATTAGACGAAGAGAAAAAAAGAGTTCGTAGTAGAACTACGGACGAAATTTTTCTCTGAAGTATAATCGAAAAAGCGCCATTTGTAGTCGAAAGAAACAAGTTTATACAGGTTCAATGCTTAGTCGTGCAACAATCGAGCTGTACAGGAACTGTACTGCCAAAAAAAAGCTAAGTTTACAGGCTATATAAATCAGGTTCGATAATTCGTACAAAGAGTCTTTTATCTGTCCTGAATTTACTTAACGAAATATACTACAATTTATTCCGGCTTGCAAAGCTTTTTCTGGAAAAAATTGTTCCTTTTGACGTATACTTAGGCAGGTTTTGGCCTTAAAAGCTTCATGTAAAAAAACGTTTAGAGGTATTAATACTTGTTATAAAAAGTGTTAATTATGCAATGCCTATTAGCCTTTTATATTAACTCATTCTGCCAGTTAATGAAGCATTTTTTGTTTTTGCTTTTTTACGCATCTAATTTTTTGATTGTAGCTGTTTGAAAAGAACCGGGGTTTGAAAAAAGAAAATCCACTCTTTATTGTACGGCTTAATAAATAAGTGGTAATTCATAAAAATTTACCTCTTATTAGTATATTTGAGAATTAACAAAAGCCATTGATAAACCAGTAATAATTTTATTAACAATGCCTGAACCAATAAGGATTGTTCTGGCCGATGATGACGAAGACGACAGGGATTTCTTTCTGGAGGCCGTCATGCAAACGGAGGTGCCAGTTGCACTGACTACCGTTAGTAATGGATTAGAACTTATTCAATTATTGCAGACTTCTGATAAGTTTGACATGATTGTATTAGATGTAAATATGCATCTCAAAAACGGCATTGAAAGTCTGGTCGACATAAGGGCAGATAAAAAGCATAAAGACACTTTTTGTGCGATTCTGACCACCGCCAGCAACAAGCATCTGGAAGAAGATTCAATCAGTAAAGGCGCAAATATATTCAGAACAAAGCCCTATAATTTTGACGAATATGCCTCAAATGTCAAAAGTATTATTCACGCCTATCAGCAGAAAGAAGTATAAAATTTTAATGATATTTTTGCAGGGGTTCAGAATTTTTGTAGGGGTTCAAGATTTTGAACCCCTTCTTTTTGTACATGATTGG
>CALRLS020000468.1:0-4483 GCA_943368815.1 Cyanobium sp. NIES-981 | reverse complement strand
GCAAAAAGGACATTAGCCCGCAGGATATTATTTATCTTGAATCTCAGGGTAATTACACGATGCTTTATTTGAATAACAATAAAAAAGAGTTAAGTTCGCGTACTCTTCAGATATTCGAGAAAAAACTGGCCGGCTATAACTTTTTCAGGGTTAATAGAAGTCATATCGTAAATTTTTCGGCCATTCAATGGCTAAACAAAGAGTGTAAAGAAATGAGTGTTCTATTGAAGAATGGCGAACAGTTATCTGTATCACGCAGGAGAAGAAAATTGCTTAGCACAAGCATAATGAATACGTAGATTTAAATCCGATAGCAACAAATACCGACCGCAAAATTATTGTTTATCAGGGTTCTGACCTGCTGAAAACCATTTTTGGCTTTAAAACTTATCTAGAAAATGTTCAAAAAATATTTTCCAAACTTACTTTTGTTTTTAATGTACAGTAATGGTTTAGCACAAACCACTTTTTCAGAAGATAATCTGCGGTATTTTCTTGATAACGGTATTATCAGGATTGGATTTGACAAACGTATGGGTGGGGCGGTTAGTTATTTTGCCAGATTATCAAACGGTACGAACTTAATCAATAATCATGATGCCGGAAGGCAGGCAGGGTTTGAAACACGTATTTATCCTGAACAACCCACTACATGGAAACCATACAGCAATTCAAAATACCTGTCTGATGTATACCCCTTTGCCGGAGGAGCCTCCCGTGAATGGAATGGACTGCCACAAGGGAGTTTTTATAACGAATACATTACTAATACTGATCACCTGGGTGGATTGCCTGAAGAAATTACTTTTAATGCCCATACCGGAATACTCTACATAAAAGCCAGACTCTGGGAATGGGGCTTCGTAAACGATAGCCTGGGTACTTATAAAAAAATAGATGCTGGCACATATAATGAATGTTGGGTGAGTTTAGAGGGCATTTCGGCGAATTTTTCTGTCAAGCAGACACGTAATATTCCGTATTTTGTGAGTAATACTAACACAGGGCTTACATTGAATATATTTGTTAATATCAATTTCCCTTTTACTGCACATTGGCAGACTTACAATGAGTCTGCGCCTTTTACCAATCAACCTGTTGCCAGCAGATCAAGTTTTTCTCTTCTGGAACCTGAATATGGTAATTTTTGGGCAAATGCTACCGAAAACTGGGTAGCCATGACCGACCAGCAGAATTTCGGAGTTGGTATCTATACCAACGATACCCGCTTCAGGTTTTTATATGGCGAAAAACAATTTAAAAATGAGTGTCCTTTTGGCGCTTCCGATTGTCCGGATGAAGATAAATATGCTTTTGGTATTTTTTCGATTAGTACCTATAGTTTTCCTTGCGGAGAGCTTTGTATTACGCCCGATAATTCAACTACCCTGAATTATAGTTTTCTGGCTGGTGATGTAAGCGAAATACGCCAGTTTGCCTATGCTAAACAAGCTAATCCATGTGACCATTCAATTATATTGAGTAGTGTAAATGATGATATGAATATCAACACTACCAAAAAATCAAAAATACTGATAGAGGCCAATAATACTATATCCCACTCTGCCACTACTTACGAAACCGGAAAGTTTATTTTGTTAAAGCCCGGATTCAAAGTAGATAATGGTGCTACGTTTAGTGCCAAGGTATCGGCTAATCCTTGCAATTGATAGTCGATTCATAGCAATTGATAATCTATTCATAATTTGTAAAAGGTCTTTTTTATTCTAACTTTGCTTCAAAAAAAGCCCTTTTTAAATATGAGTCGTATAAACATTTCTACAGGAGCAAAATGGGAGGATATTGTCGGGTATTCAAGAGCCGTAAAAATTGGTAATCTTATTGAAGTAACAGGAACAGTATCTACTGATAATAGTGGCGAACTGGTTGGTAAAAATGATATTTACATTCAAACCAAGTTCATCATCTTAAAGGTAGAAAAAGTATTGCAGCAATTAGGAGCAAAGCTGGAAGATGTAATCCGGACACGAATTTTTACCACTGATATTTCGCAATGGGAAGCCATAGGCAAGGCTCATGGCGAGTTTTTTGGCACAATCAAGCCATGCACTACCATGGTTGAAGTAAGTGCGCTTATCGGAAAAGATTATCTGGTTGAAATTGAGTTTACGGCAGTATTAGAGGATAAATAATCAAACCAATTGGTTTTTGATAGCGAACGCTACTAGTCCTGCTGTGTTTTTTACACCTAATTTTTCTATCATTCTCAATCGATGCCCCTCAACTGTACGAGGGCTTAGTGAGAGTATATCGCCTATTTCAGTAGTGGTAAGTCCCTCACAGATATGTTTGAGCACTTCTTTCTCACGGTCTGATAAGTCGGTTTTATAATTAAATATCTTATTTTCCTGCTGGTTTTTACGGGTCATTTTGCGAAGCATGACTTTACTCACAAAATCACTGAAATAAATATCAGTTTCAAGCACTTTTCTGATAGCTTTTTCTACTTCTTCGGGGTCATTATCTTTCAATAAATAGCCATTGGCTCCGATTTCCATCAGATGCAGGATATATTTATCCTCATCGTGCATAGATAATATAATCACCTTGATGTGAGGAAACCTCTCTCTGATTATTTCGGTAGCCTTAGTGCCATCCAGTTGTGGCATCTGCAAATCCATCAGCACAACATCAACCGGAATATTGGGCAATTTGTGTAAAAACTCCAGACCATTGGTAGCCTCCATCACAACTTCAAAATCTGAAACCTGTTCCAGAATTGAAATCATGCCTTTTCTAAACAAACTGTGGTCATCAACTACTGCAATTCTTATATTCGACATATCATGAGTTATTTTTAAGCAAAGGTATCTCTATCTTAGTATTTGTGCCTTTTCCCGGTTCTGATTTAATTGTAGAGGTTCCATCCACCACACTAAGCCGGCTTTCTATATTTCTTAATCCTAAACCGGCTTTCGGATCTTTTTTGATGGCTTCCAGATCAAACCCTTTTCCGTTATCAGTAAAAATAAAAACAAACTTATTGGTCCGTGCCGAAAGTTTTAGCGTAATCTCCCTTGCTTCTGCATGTTTCAGGGCATTGTTTACCAATTCCTGCGCTATTCTATAAATAGTCAGTTCAATTTTCTTATCAAATCGCTCGCTGTCTTCTATACCCTCATGGTTGAATATAAACAATACGCCCGAAGCGATATGTATCTTCTGGATAAATTCGTCTAAGGCAGAAATAAGACCGAAGTCTTCTAAAGTACTGGGTACCAGTTCGCGGGAAATACGTCGTACCTGACTGATAGATTCTTCCAGAAATTCTTTGGTTTTCTGGCCTTGTTCTGTCAGTTCAACAGATGTATTCAATTTTTTTAATAGCTGATTATAACTCATTTTTGTCATAGACAGCATCGCACCCACTTCGTCGTGCAGGTCTTTGGCTATTCTCCGTCGTTCTACCTCCTGTACTTCTAAAGATGACTCCAGCAAACGTCTTTGCATTTCAGCCTGTAGTTCCTGTATAGCTATTTTTTGTTCAGCCTGCTTTTGCTTATAGTATACAACAAAAAGAATACTAAAGATAATTAGTACCAAAAGACCAGATGAACCAAGAAATACTAATTGCAGATCACTCATCTTGCTTACTATTATTCAAAGAACTGCTGTACCAGAATGCCAGCGAGATTGTAAAATGAAACAAAATGCTAAGCGCAGAGTTTATAATGCCCCAGGTCATCTGATTCGTAGTTTTGGCAGCTTTTAAAAGAAACAGGTTTACAAATAGATTTCCGCCAAAAAAGAATAATAAGCCTACGCTTACCCAAAAGTAGGGAAATTTTGTAATATTTTCGACTTTTAGATCCTGCAAAAGTTGATAGAAATAGCCAAGCACTATAATTAAAATAACAAGACTTGAAGCTGTATAAGTGTATTGATTGAAAGAAGGAGTATCTATATTGGTGATAGACCCATACGGGATTTCTAAAATGGCGAAAAATGTAAATACACCGCAGGCCAGAATAATGAAGAGTTTCCAGTAATTATGATGTAAAAGCCTGAAATAGAGAAAAGCAATTATATAAAAGCCCAGCACAGAGTGCCAGTTGTAAAAAAACAGTGTATTGAAGTTGTCTCCTCCAGTATAATATAGTATATCTGAAGTTACCCCAAAAAAGTTTCTGATGAGTGTAACAACCACGTAAGCGGTAAGTATTCTTAATTCTGTGCTCAAATACTTTCTTTTGAGAAGAATTATCGCCACGGGAATAAGAATACTTACTTCTGAAACCGTGGAAAAAAGCATTAATCCATTCATTCGTTTTCCAGTTCCTGATTTTTATTAACCATTCCCAAAAGGTGGTTGTGGAGAGCCGTTACCAAGACCACTACCGTCTGGTCCGTCTTTAAAGCCTGTTATATCAATTTCAATATCTTTTCCATCTTCATCTACTGCAACGAGGAATAGTCTTGGTCTTAGAGAAGAATCATTTGAATCACTGACGGGAACACCGGC
>CALRLS020000467.1:0-4488 GCA_943368815.1 Cyanobium sp. NIES-981 | reverse complement strand
CATTGCCGCCAACACCAGTTGCAGGAGACAAAGTATTCTGTCCTGGAGATGCAGAAGCTATTTTGGCTGCTGAAGGAACTCCAGGTAACACATTGATATGGTATAATAATTCAATTGGTGGTAGCCCATCTGGTACAGCACCAAAAGCTTATCCAACCACAGAAGGTATCACTTTTCATTATGTAAGTCAGAAAGATGCTAACGGTTGTGAATCTCATCGTGATACATTAATGGTAAAAGTTAATGCTAAACCTGCTACTCCGGTAGCTGAGGATAAAACTTATTGCCAGGGTGTACCAGCAGTTGCACTTACCGCAACAGTTGCAGCAGACCATAAGCTATTATGGTATGATACTTCATCAGGCGGTACAGGTACAGGTGTAGCCCCAGTTCCTTCGACAGATGATGTAGTTACATTAACTTTCTATGTAAGCCAGAAAGACAATACAACGGGTTGCGAATCGGATCGTGATAATGCTATCGTGACTGTAAACCTTACTCCGAATCCACCAACTGTAGCACCAATTACTTATTGTGAGCAAGAAAAAGCTGAAAAACTTATAGCAACAGGTGTGCCTGGTAATACAGTTCAGTGGTTTGTAGATGGAGGTACAACTTTAACAGCACCAACACCAAATACAAGTCTTGCGGGTTTAACGATGTTCTACGTTTCGCAAACAATACCAGGTACTGGTTGTGAGTCGGGAATGGCACAAATACCTGTAACGGTTAATCCAAAACCGGTTGCTACTGTAATCGCCGTAAATTCACTTTGCGTTGGTACTGTATCACAGAACAATGCACAGTTAATTCTGACAAGATATCGTAACACAGATGAGGTATCCTATAACATAGGCAGCACTTATGGCACACCAACGCCAACTGCTTATGCAACAGTACCATCAGGTGGGGTATTTGCCAGCAGCTTACCGAATCCAACCATAGCATCACAAGATTATACAGTAAGAATCAAGAACTCGTTCAATTGTACAACAGACGTGACTAAACCTCTTACTCAAACAAATTGTGCTTGTCCTGGCGGATATTGCGAACCGGCAACTGTTACGAAAACAAAATAGTAATATAGTTTAACAACAGATGATTAGTTGAATCCTGTAAGGCCAACACCTTACAGGATTTAGCTGGTTATATTAATTCAGCAGGCATTAATTTGATTGGTGATATTCACAAATCATTTTCAGTATTTATCCTGAAAAATGGCTGTTTCAGCTCATTCGTCGAAAAAAGCGGGCTTAAGATATTAAATAGAGTTAAATTTAACACGAGCGATGAATTGAATCCGATACGAAAGAAAGAGATGGAAAAGAGAAAACGAATCTTCTGAAAATTTTTTTTCTCCTGGTAAAAATCCTATTTTACGATTGTATCATGAGTTTTTTATTATAGTGATATTCCACACCGTAAGAAAATTTGCAATGGTAGATGCCTTATTGTAAAACTATAAAATCTGGCCTTTGCATTTATTTTGAGTGCGTTAAAACCATCTGAACAAAACAAAGTTAATTGTTTATAGGGTTTTGACACTTTCAACCTACATTATTGAGATTGATATTGAGTGATTTTTCCTATTGTGATGACGATGAAAAACTTTTTAAGTTTGTCAAGGGATAAGATTTCAGGCCTTTTCAGGGCAGGGATTTTATTTATAGCATTTGTACTGTTAGGCTTCAACAAAAGTGATTCTAACCTTTATCGGGTTGATGACACAAAAGAAGCTGTACAGGATATCTGCTATCCACCTACATTTACTCTCCGTAGCATTGATGTAACTCAGGCCAATGTTAATGACGGGAAAATCTTTATTTCAAATATTGCTAATGCCACACGATACGCCATTTCAGAAAACGGTGCAGCAGGGATTGACTTTTCTAAATCGATACTGATTGACCCGGGAAAAAAAGAAATTGAATTTAAAAACATACCTAATCCGGCCACAATAAAAGCTTATACAGTAAGGGTCTATAATACAGAAACATGTTATGCTGACCAGACTGTTATTTTAGAACACGTAAATTTTGCCAATCTTGCCGACTATAGCAAATTAGAACTGATTCAGGCTGTGGATATACACACGCCTCTGTTAGACGAGGTTGTGACCTTCACAACGCTTATCATTAATAAAGGTAATAAAACAGCTACCAATGTAGTTGTTCAGAATATACTCAGTAGTAGTTTAAAGGTTGTCTATTTCTATGTCGATAAAGGTGTATTTGGGTCTATTGGCGGTTCATGGGCCGTCGGCAATATAAATGGTGGCGAAACCCTGAAATTAATCATCAAGGCAAAGGTAACACAACCGGGATTGTCATACTGTACTTCTTATATATTCAGGCAGAATGGCATCGAAAAAAACCTGAATAACCCACTGGCCAGTGCAGATGAAAGCGATTACGGGGTAAGCTGTGTAAGTGTACCTGTTTCATTGAAAAAGGATGAAACTTATCGGGTTACACTGAAAAAATATAGTGGTGTAAAATGGTATTATAAAAACATAGCATCGGGGCTTTATGAAGAAATCACCAAGGATACATCTCCTAATATTGCCGTAATTAATAAGGATAGTTCGTTGAGTATTGCCAAGGGTGGTGAATATACTTTTTCTAAAGCATCGGGGTCTTGTAATATTACAAGTTGCTGCCCGATTCTGGTTGAAGGTTGTGTAGGGCCAAAAATTGTAATAGACTCGATTTACTGTAATAAAAAAGTGGACTCTTATAGCATAAGAGTGAAACTGGAGGGAGACGACTGGTCGCTTGTGCAACAAATATATGCAGCTACTGCAAATATAGGCATGCCTACTACCTACGATTATCTCAAACGCCTGAATAAACTGCCTTTGCAATCAAGCGCAGGCTATGTTGTAGCGAATAATAACGGGTTTTATACCATCGAGAATGTTCCGGCTTTTATGCCTAATGTTTCCTTAACAGCTACAGATATTACTGGTAATTGCAGTACCAGCAAAATAGTCAATGCGCCTAATTGTAATGTGGCACCAGTACAAATGCCTCTGGTGTTGAACCAGAATGAGACCTTTTCACCGGGTTCTCCTATGCCTGCCTTTAGTGTGACAAATACTTCTAAAGGGACAGAAGTGCTCTGGTATGATGATGAAAAAGCAGAAAAGCCAATAGCCTCCGGATTAGAATTTACCCCAAAAAAGGGTGGAACTTACTACGTGGCAGCACGTGATAAAAAGACAAAAGTGGAAAGCGAAAAAAGAGAACTTACCTTAACAGAAGTGAATGATTCGGAGGAAGAAATGTTTAGTACCAAAGTATGTAAGTGCGAAAGCGCAACAATGAAACCTGATGACGATTTCAGTAAAGTAAGCATTTCGGCATTGTATCCGAACCCGGCCAATAATGAAGTTAATTTTGATTATAGCTTACCTGAGAATATACCTGCCGCAAAACTGGTCTTTTTCAACCTGTCTGGTACTATTGTCGGAACCTTTACGATAGAAAATACAGATACAAAAATGAAAGTCACAACTGCAGACTGGATGGATGGCACTTATGTATATCAGATATTGATTAATGGCAAGAGATTTGTCAGCAATAAGTTTATTGTGATTCATTAAGAAGATATAATGGGTCTTGACACCTATACTTTTTTCTTTAATGCCTTACCAATTTTAAATAGATTCACCACGTCCGTTTACTCTTTTCCCACCCCCTTTTACCGGATTGGTGTATTCAAGATAAATATCCTGCGCATTGTACTGGCCTGCGGGTAGTACAATTACTTCATTCAACACAGATTTTGCTGACATAGTTTTGGTAAAAACAGTATTATTCTTTGTATTTCGGATTCGTATCTGAAAACTTTCTCCGATTTCAAGTTTCGATTCAACCCCGCTGAGTTTCAGAATATTCCCTTGTAGCCTTCCTACTGCCGGAAATTGCCCGTTGATTATTTGTTCAGGATGCGCAAAGACTAATATTTTGTCACTTTTTTGCCATAAGCCATATACCCTGTTTTCAGCCTGCATCTGATACATTTTTGCTGCCCATTGGCGGTAATTGCCCAGATGCCCTTCTCTTTTGGGTTTCCCGGCGCCATCGCCAAAATATTCCTGAGCAAAGGGTGTTCCTTCCTGAGATGATATATGCAAATCAGGTATAAAATTGCCATTCAACCATGCACCCCGAAGGGTCAAACCTATATTCCCTCCTGTAACGTTCGACCATATAAGCAAATTATTCAGCAATGTATAAACCAGTGTGGCATGCCATTCTGCTGTTACACGGTCAATCGGGCGATAGAGATTAGTAAACGGATTCGACTCTAAATCATGTCGTAGCACACCAACAGTCTGATAGGGATTATTAATGGCATGAATATTCTGGAAATCATCTTTCAAACCGCAATTATTGGCAAGCATTTGAAGCCGGAAGAATATCTCGGAGAAATAGCCGCCAAACTGATTGATGCCATGATACAATTCAGATTTTAGACGATATT
>CALRLS020000466.1:0-4488 GCA_943368815.1 Cyanobium sp. NIES-981 | reverse complement strand
AGATTTGCCAATAAGCAGAATATGCGGTTCAGGGATTTTAATGAATTTAAAACGATTCCTGTTGAGCTATTGGTTCAGCCGGACGGCACCATTGATTACTTTGTTTATGGTTTTCAGGGCCATATAGTTTCTAACAGGCCGTCTATGTTTAATGATAGCCTGAAAGCTGAAAATGATCAAAAACTCATTGCGCTTGCAGAAGCATTCTGCAAAACCTATCGGTTACCTGCTAATCTGAGCAAAAATAAATTCAAAACAAGCTTCATCCTCAATACCGGGCTTCAGCCTAAAAAGCCAAGCAAGATGTACATCTATAATCTTGAAATGGCCGAGGCTTGCGATAAACCTGATACCGTTAAGACCCTGATGTTGAACAACCTTGATCTTGAAGTCTTTCCGAAAGTTGTATTCAGATTTAGAAATCTTGAAAAACTGGATTTATCGAATAATTATATTGAAAAAGTACCTAAGGCTGTGTCGAAAATCCCGAACCTTAGATTTTTCAGCCTGAGCAATAATCCCATCAATAATAACAAGCTGAAATTTAAGAGAAATACGCATATAAAAGACCTTAATATACAGTATACAGGTATACCACTCATACCGAGGTCGATAGCTAAGAATCGTAATTTAGAGGTTTTGCTTTTAGGTAATAATCGTTTTGAAAAATTCAGAAAACATGATTTCAAGAAGATGAGTCATCTTAAGGCCTTAAATCTATATAATGCCCGCTTATCTGAATTACCGATTAATTTGACCAGACTGCCTGCTTTAGAAGAACTGGATTTATACTATAATGATTTAAAGCAATTGCCCACTGAAATATGCGATATGCCAAATCTGAAAACCCTGGCGGTGTCAAATAATGAACTCTGGCATCTTCCTGCAAATATTGCTAAAATCAAGACTTTAGAAACACTCTATGCCCACCACAACCGATTGAATGATTTACCTACCCTACCCAATCTTAAATTGTTGCACATAGGCAGTAATCTGTTTAAGACCGTTCCGGAACAGGTATATCAACTCGAAAATCTGGTAGAATTTGATATGAGCAAAAACCATATTATGGAGGTACCTACGCAGATACGGAAGTTTGAAAAACTGCAACGTGTGTATTTTATGGGAAATGATTTTGACAAGATTGCAGATAAGAAAGAAGAATTAGCTAAATTGGTGACCGATTTAGAGAAAAAAGATATTCTTGTACGTTAATGAAGCTTTTCTATACTACCAACGAAGTTGCGGAGATTCTGGGTGTTACGGCATCAAAGATTCGGTTTTACGAAAAAAAATTCAAATTGCGGTTTGAACGCTCCGGTCGTGACCGTAAACTGACACAAAAAGATATTGATAAACTTCGGGAGATTATAGATGTAAAAAGCAAAGGTACACTGACACTAAAAGGTACTGAACGCAAGATTAATAAAAAGACCGACCTCAATAAAAGCAAAAACGCTCTGAAAGAAAGATTGATGACTATCAGAGCGTTTTTGCAGGAAACTCTGAGTGAGATTTAAATGTAAGGTTAACCGTTTTACTCAAAATGGTAGTTTTGCTTCTTTAATGACCTTAATACAATAATTATATTGATAGTCTGGACGATTGATAAAGTAAGCGGGGTGTTGGCGGAATGATGATGTGAAAGTTTCATTATTTGGTTAAGGAGTCCAGGTTTATCAATATACTTTTCAAACACAAATGCTGCATCAGGCTCATTAATTATTCGGAGCATAGTTTCTTTATCATTAATTAAACGCTTATTGAATCCGGGGGCATAGGGAAGTTTATCTCTTCTTAATCTGATATAATCGGGCAATATACCCTTCATACTTTCACGGAGAAGGCTGCGCGGAACTCCATTTTTGATAAAAAGTCTGTGAGGCACATCAAGAAAAAACTCAAATAATGATTTATCAAATAAGGGGACAGAGGATTCCATTCCGTAGTGATGGTTGCGGATGCGAAGCGTTGGCAGCAGTCTAACAAGTGAACCTTTATTTAAATTATTAATGATGCTTTCTTTGTAGTTTTCTCTAGTATCAGGCTGTAAATGCGCATACTCTTTTACAAAATCTTCTTTAAAAAAACTCTTTAAAACCCCAATACCTAATTTACTTTTGAGGGTTTTAAATGCTGGAATATGTGGTAAAACATCTACCCGAAGACTTCTCATTAAAGAATTGTGGAATTGTCGTGATTCGTTGAACAGACGAATACCTTCACGGTATTTACCATTTATTATTGACTGATAAATGGTTGAACTGCCTTTCCAGGAAACCAGAAAATCTCCACCATAACCATTAAATAAATTCTGAACACCTTTCTGCCTGGCTGATTCTAAAATTGCCTGATCTACATAATGAAACGAATTAGGTATTACTTCGTCAATATAGAAGTTATTATCAACATTAGTAAAAGTACCATTATCCTTACCTTCTACAAAGTCCGGAATGATGTTCGGATAAAATTTAAGCAGATGTTCAATATAAGCCCGTTCGTCCTTATCCTGATGATTAGAAGGTAGCACCGAAGAAAAGGCATATACCGATTTATTTTTTTCTTTGAGAACACTTGCCAGTACACAGGCAACGCTTGAAGAATCAAGCCCGCCACTGAGGGTAATACCTGTCCTTGTATTATCCAATCTCTTTTCAACAGCTTGAATAATCAGTTCCCGTGCACAATCAAACCAATCTTCATCATTTGAGAAATCATACTTTTGGGTGTCATTCAGCTCCCAATACCTGGTTATCTGAAAGGAATTATCATAATTATAGCTTAAAAAGTTTCCCCCGTGCAACAAATGTATATTTTTGATAAATGTCTCATCCGGATTCTGAATCTTGAAAAAATAATAAATAATGTTAGAGTCATTGAAAACCCCGGGTGTATTGATTAGGGCAGTGAGTATCTTTACCTGGCTGGCGAAAATAAAGTATTCAGGTGAATCATGATAATACACCTGGCGTTGTCCCAGATGGTCAGTTGCTAAAAACAACTCCTGAGACTCCTTATTCCAGATAGCCAGTGTAAAGTCTCCTTCCAAATAATCCAGGCATGCTTTGTTCCATCTCTGATAACAATGAAGAATCAAGTCTGTATCATTGAGTCCGGACTGTTGGTTTGACGGTAAGTTTAATTTCTTGCACAGCTGCACTCTGTTGTCAATTCTGGCATCAGAAATCGCCACTAAATCCCCCAAATGACAAACTACATCTGATTGGGGATTTGTGGAATCGGAGAAACTACCTATAATAAAATCGCTATTGCCTTTAATTATTTCAAAATACGCCGATTTTGACTTTATCCGTTCTATTATCCGGTTATTTTCCGGCGATTGGCTTTTCTTTTTTATAATACCAAAAATAGTCTTCATAGATATTTTTTTTATACGCCAGACTAGAGTGCCACTATTTGGTTCTTTTCTTGTGGTTATAATTTCACATTTAACTCAAACATGAAATGAAACTGAGGTAACTAAAGCAGCCCTTATATTTGTAGATTGAAGTATTGCTATTCATTGATTAGGTTCTCTATAAAGTCAAGTAAATTCTCTGAATCGAATATGTTGGGTCTGATGACACTATAAACCGAGCAGTTATTGACTAGTTTGCTGATTAAATCGAACTGTAAAAGTTGAAGTTCTCTGCTGGTAAATAAAAACGGTCTGTACAAATATTTTCTTAAAACATTAAAAGCGTCAAAATTCTGAATCTGGGCAGAAACAAGCGTCGGAATTTCCTGCTTTGTGAGAACTATAATTTTCTTAATAGGAAAAGCGTCTGTCAGGAATTTATCATGATAAAAGAAACCGAATTTTTCCAAATCGCTTCGCACTCTAAAAGTCTTCTTTTCAAATAAGCTGTATTGAAGTTTATCGACAGTATCCTCCCACAACTTAATCATAGGATATGATGCAAAAGCCCCAATGTTTTTTTTATCCATGGGCTTCAGTACGACAATATCATCGCTGAAAATAGTATATCCCCTTTTCATCAAACCTGCAATCGAGGTTGATTTTCCTGCGGTGGAATCACCGATTATAAGTGTGAGGTCTTCATTAACCAAAACGGCTGAGGCGTGTAAGGGTATAAGCATACGCTGAGCCAAAATACTAATAATGGCTGTAGCAAGTGCATATAATCGGATTGTTTGGGGCTCAATATCGACAGAATAAGGTTCGATTACCAGTTGCTGCCCATTTGATGAAAAATACTTTGCAGTTGGATATCTATCCAGAAAAAAAGCATCATCAGCAATATTCATTCTACCGATACTGGTTTGCATCATCTCGGTGGGTAATGAAACAATTCCTACAACAATTTTTATATCTTCAATCTCAAAATCGTAGGGTAATAACTCCGGAAACTCAATTTCTGATAATATTTTTAGACCAAATCCCCAATATTTAAACATATATTTAAAGACAGTACTCCATTATAAATAAGTATTTTTTTATCTTTGCCAAATCACCCTCTGAAAAAC
>CALRLS020000465.1:0-4499 GCA_943368815.1 Cyanobium sp. NIES-981 | reverse complement strand
GTGACACTCAATGACCCTACCTATGTGGAAGCAGCTAAAGTGATTGGAGTGCAAATGTGTAAAACAGCCAATAAACAGGAAGCAATTATACAGGCATACAGAAAACTGACGGGTAGAAAGCCCTCTGCTAAAGAAGTGAATTTGCTATTGCAATTACAGCAGGCCGAACTCGCAAAGTTCAAAAACTCACCTGATAAAGCAAAGGGATGGTTAATTTCCGGGCAATATCAGGTCTCCAAAGACCTCAATCAGGCTTTAGTAGCTGCCAATGCTGTAGTTGCAAGTACGATATTAAATTCTGATGCAACCCTAACCAAGAGATAGAATGTCAGACCACCATTATGATGAGTTCAGATTAAATACGCCTGAATTTAATCAACTCAATAAGCAGTTAGACAGGCGGACTTTCCTGACCAAAACTTCATTGGGTTTGGCGGCTTTGGCGATGGGCTCATTGTTGGGTTCGAAAGCAATCTTTGGTCAAAATAGCAAACCGTTGATTGATAATCCTCAGAATTTAGAGGAGGAGATTTTTAAAGCATTACCACATTTTGCGCCCAAGGCCAAGCGTGTAATTTATCTGTTTATGAGTGGCGGACCTTCGCAGTTTGAGACCTTCGATTATAAACCTAAATTGGTTGAAATGGCTGGCTTAAACCTGCCTGATTCTGTGCGAAATGGACAACGTCTAACAGGAATGAGTGCAAGCCAGAGCTTATTACCAATGGTGCCTTCTATATTCAAATTCAGCCAATATGGTAAAAGCCGGACATGGGTAAGTGATTTATTGCCGCATACAGCCAGCGTTGTTGATGAGCTTTGTGTGATTAAATCCATTTATTCAGAAGCCATCAACCATGACCCGGCTATAACTTTTTTTCAGACAGGTAATCAATTGCCCGGTAGACCTTCTATCGGTTCGTGGATTAGTTATGGTCTGGGGTCTGATAATAATAATTTACCGACATTTATTGTATTAGTTTCAAAGAATGCACCCAAAGACCAGCCTTTATATGCCCGCCTCTGGGGAAATGGCTTTTTACCCTCCAAACATCAGGGGGTACAATTCAGGTCGGGGAAAGACCCTGTTCTCTTTCTTAATAACCCTGAAGGGTATGATGGAAAAGACAGGAAAGAAATGTTAGACTATCTGACAAAATTGAACCAATTGCAGAACGCAGCTTATGGCGACCCGGAGGTAGATAATCGGATAGCGCAGTATGAAATGGCATACCGAATGCAGACTTCCGTGCCGGAGGTAATGGATATTTCAAAAGAACCTGATGAGATTTTTGATTTATATGGGCCTGATAGCAGGGATACAGGTACTTATGCTGCCAATTGCCTTTTAGCTCGTAAATTGATTGAAAAGGACGTAAAATTTGTTCAATTGTATCATCAGGGATGGGATCAGCATGGAGGATTGCCTAAAGGTATTGCCAATCAATGTAAGCAGGTAGACCAGGCAACCGCAGCATTAATACTGGATTTAAAGAGAAGAGGACTTTTAGAAGAAACATTAGTTGTATGGGGCGGTGAGTTCGGTCGCACGGTTTATTCGCAAGGTAAGTTGACGAAAGATGATTATGGCAGAGACCACCATCCTAGATGTTTTACGATGTGGATGGCAGGAGCTGGGGTAAAAGCAGGATTTAATTATGGAGAAACAGATGATTTTAGTTATAATATTATTAAAGACCCGGTGCATGTACATGACTTTCAGGCAACATTAATGCATTTGATGGGAGTAGACCATGAAAGATTGAGTTTTAAATTTCAAGGAAGACGATTCCGTTTGACTGATGTTCACGGCAAAGTTGTAAGGGATATTTTAGCCTGAGGAAATCATTTTAAGGCTATGACAATAAATAGCCAGACAGGGTTCAGTCAACTAATCAGAAAAATAGTTAGGGTATTTTAATTAGAATCAAATAGGGAATAATTATTCATTTATTATTGGAATGCTAGCCAGCCACCCACAAAAGCTAGAGTAGGTGGTATAATGATAGTGGCAATCATGCAATTACGCCACATAACATTTGCCCTTTTTGCCTTTTTTTGAAAGTATTCAGTTTTTAGGTGATGGATGATATAACTGTTTATCAAGTAGACAATTATCAATAAAATTAATCCCATAGAGCAGTCCGCAGTTTTTTTGATGTGTCAAAAATACAAGAATATTTTGTTTTACCAAATCTCTTTTTTCCATTACAGTCTATTTTAAAATTAACATTTGACCAAATGTTTTAATAGATTTTTTGAAATTATTATACACCCTTTATATGAAAAGAATCACATTGCTTATAATTTTTCAATTCATTGGCTGGTGTCTGCAAGCCCAAACCAAAGCACCTCAAATGCTCAAAGGTAGCTTCATGGACGATTACAAAATTACCTATACCATCAACGATACGCTTTGGATCCAAAAGCCAAATGCAAAGTATCATATCATTAAATGGAATGAAAAAGAACAATACCTTATTGCCAGAAATGATATGAAAAACCGGGCAGACGGCGGCTTATATACACGTATTGATTATATGACTTTTGAAAATATGAATCCGTTTCTTTGGGGTTTCTGCCTGAGCGCTTATAATTCCCAGACAGAAGCAGATGCCGAAGCTGTTAAGATAGCTGATAGGGCTAATCCTAGAAAGGGCTGTAATGGGTTTCCGTTTTCGCGGATGAAGAGGGTGGAAGAGTAGTAAGATGGATTAATTTAATTCCAGGATAAATATGAAAGAATATAAAATAGCTGGAGATATTGGAGGTATTAAAGAGGAAGAGTTAATCACTTTATTAGTTAATATTGGATTTAATTTTAAAAAGAAATTTTTCAACGGGTATATTTGGTTTGTAAAGGACAATTTTGAATTAACCCTTTCGCTTGATTCAGATAATAATTTTCTATTTAACTTTTATCTTGGTATAATAGAAGAAAACGAACTGGAAATTCAAGCATTATATTTGAAAAACATCTTCGAAACAAATTCTCTATCATTTATTATAGAAGTCTATAATGCTACAGATAATTTTCAATTAATTAAGACCTATAGGAATTGGCCTCAATAGCTATTAACACTCTTGATTTTAAATAATAAGATATAAAAAATAAAAGCGTGTGAAAATCACACGCTTTATTCATTCAAAACTATTTGACATCATTTAAACCGTTTCAACCTGTTTAACTGTGGCTTTGGCTTTTTTCTTACTGCCTATATTGAACAATTTGTTCACTTTTATTCTCCATCCTTCAATTACCATATATACGGCAGGAACAAGAATCAGGGTTAGAACCATCGAACTTGTCAAACCTCCGATAATTACCCAGGCCATACCATTTTTAGTTTCGGCACCTGCGCCTGATGCCAAAGCAATAGGTAACATACCGAATATCATGGCAAGCGTAGTCATCAGGATTGGACGTAAACGTTCTTTACCTGCTTCTATCAAAGCCTCTTTTACTCCCATACCTTCGCTCTTCAGGTGATTGGTAAAGTCAACAATCAGAATCGCATTCTTACACACTAAACCTAAGAGCATAATCAAACCTAGGATAGCAAAGATAGTGAACGAGTTCATTGTCAATGCCAGTGCTAATATGGCTCCAATCATTGCGACAGGTATCGAGAAAAGTACCACAAAAGGATAAACCACACTTTCGTAAAGGGCAATCATAATCAGGTATACTAACAAGATACCGATACCCATGGCCAGACCTAAACTTCCGAAGGCATCTCCCTGATTTTTAGCATCACCTAAGTAATCAATAATAATCCCTTCAGGTAATTTTGTTTTGGCAAGTTCTTTTTTAATATCATCAGTAATAGTACCTGACGGGCGACCCACTGCCGCAGAGTTAATCTTAATTGAACTCAAACGGTCTGTTCTTTCCAGAATCGACTGACCGACAATCTCGGTAATATTGGCAAAGTCAGTCAGTTTTACAATCGCACCACGGTTGTTTCTGATGGTCAGGTTTCTGACATTATCGATATTCTGTTTATCCGATTTATCGAAAATGATGTTGATACCGTATTCCTCTCCTTTATCTTTATATTTTGTATTATTATTTCCCTGAAACGCTATCTGCACAGCCGAACCCACATCAGGAATACTCAAACCCAGTTTCGACATTTTGTCCCTGTCAATATTAATTGCCACCTCGGTTTTAGGGTTCTTGGTACTATATTTCACATAATCAGTTCCCGGAACTTTAATCACAATTTGCTTCACAATGGCAGCCGCCTTCACCACATCATCCATCACTGTTCCTTTTACTGCAATGGTAATTGGTGCCTGGGCATTACCCGTGGCTGAAATAGGCTGGATATTCACACTTAATCCGGGAATTCTCGAAATGGTATCGCGCATTACCTGACCGAATTCGTCAGTTGAAATGGTTCGGCTATGTTTATCAACAAGCGTAACAGTAATTTCGGCCAGGTTACTGTTTGATGAATTACCGATAACAGATGCCTGTGTACCTACATTCGAGA